>JBCCCJ010000335.1:0-6246 GCA_039033615.1 Bacteroidota bacterium | reverse complement strand
GTGGCAATTTTTTCGTTTACATCGTAGTAAGTGTCCAAAAAAAAATCCGGCCCTCAACCGGGCGGTTGAGGGCGTACGGGCCAAAAGGAGGGGCAGTGGTTGGGAGGGTCTGCCCGTTTGGAGGAGGTGGGAGAATTTCTTGATCCGAAGATACGAAAGAGACTTTCAGGAGGAAAGTGGACCGGAAGCACCATCTTGGAGCAATCCCTCGCTTTATCGACTCTCTTTGCAGCTATCCGCCTTTCCAGCCCAAAACAAATGTTTTGCCCGTTGCCTTGGCCCTCAATTTCACTTTCAGGCCATAAAAAGGTAACAGAAAAATAATGTGATGGCGCGATCCACAGGAGGAAAACAACCTCTGAATCGTGTCACCCCGTTACCGCACCAGGATCTTCTGCCGATGGCGCACCACAGCCCCATCCACCAGTTCAGCTACATACATGCCCGGAGAGAGGTTGAGTAGGGAAATTTTTTGAGCCTGTCCCGTGGCAATCATCCCCTGCCATGCAGATTGGGAACGACCACTCATATCGGTCAGGATCAGCTCTCCGTGAAACCCAGGAATATTAGCGTCCAGTTCCAGCCACACACTTCTTCCTAGCGAAATAGGATTAGGATAGATGCGAACGGAGTTGGAGGGGAGGAGATCACCCTGCTGGGCCAAACGATAGGTACCACCGATTGCTTTCCGCTTAGTTTGACAGGTACGCTCCGGCAGGCGGATGAAATACAGATTCTCATCCAGGGAATCTGCCGTTGAGGTGTCCGGGGATTTGAAAAACATCTTCTTTCCATCTGGACTGATCCAAGCTTCCGGTTGGAGGATGGGGAATTTCTTGGTAACAATAGTGGTATCTGGAGGATTAGTCGTGATCACGGTATCAATCACAAACTCAATCGCCTCTACCCGATGATGCACAATTCTTCTCGGGGTGGTGGACCAAACGGAATCTGACATGGGCACAAATACCTTCATAGAATCCCGATAGGTAAGAGACAACTCAACGATCTCCCCAAAATACCGTCTCCAAGCACTACAACTGGCGAGATGGTCAAAATAAGTAGGATCGGTCGTTACTTCTCGCATACAAGCCAGCATCCGATAGGTGAAGGTAGCAGGTAGGGAGATGAGATTCCCAAAGGCATCACTTTGGGCATCTTGGTAGGCTGGTACCGCACTATACTGGACTGCGCCAAGGTTGGCAGCCCCACTGGCCCATTCCATCAGTTTCATTTGCCCCCATTGGATGGTTTTGGTTCCATCGCCATCGTTTATGTACCAATACAATGCATTGGCATCCCCATGACCACTGGTAGGGATGCTGTTATTCGTGCTGCGAACGATGATACACTCCCGAATGACACCTGAATCTACCTCAACAAAGGTCGCATCCGTATGAGGAATCCGATTCAATAAGAAGGCACGGGTGCCAGTACCTGTACCATCAGGGCCATTAGAAACGTCGTAGCGATTCCCATCAAAATCATATAACTCGATTTGCTCTGTTCCTCCGTCCTTAATTAAGGCTACGATATATAGTCCACTGGCAGATACCTGAGCATAATCCAACTGAGGCAGGGTAAACATATGACTAGCAAAAGTCGAAACAGCGTGGGTATTTTCTGAATAAGGTGGAGTTACTGTTGCATCAATATTTTGCGTGATTAAAGCATCCTCATTAAAATCATAGATCACAAAATAAGTCGTCGCCCCTCTAACCAAAGAGATCAAAAAGCGGCCTGCATTCACATCGTTGCCATCTCCCCCCGCGATGCGGTGGTCCGCCCCATAGCTCATGCCGATGGTGCAGCCGGGGAAAGAAGCGATCACCTGGGGAAAACCCAAACTCACGGTAGAGCCGGACACAGTAATCTTGCGTTGGATCAATTGGTGTTCTTTGGGGTAGAAGAGGACATTCTCCGTAGGATGCCAGCGGATTTCTGTCAGCTTATCCTGCCAATCTCCTGGAGGAGAGGTGTAAAAATCTGTCCCCGTGAAGGCATGATCGTCTATTTTTTCTCCATTGGCATCAAAGAAGGTGATGCTGGAACTATTCGGTCCCCGAAAAAAGGCCAACTCACTGCTATGGTTCCAGGCTGATCGTTCTCCATTCAACTGCCCATCGAAAGAGGTATCGGCCAATTTCACCCAATAGCCCAGAAATTCGTCGGTACAGGCCGAATCACCTTCCGTGGTCGGAAAAGAACTGAGGGGATCCAGGCATACCTCATCAATGCCATAGCGGGGGTCGAGGTCGGTGGCCAATTCAAAATTTTTGCAGAAATCTTCTATTGTGGTATCACAAAAACTGGCAGGATAGCCCGTTTGAGCCATCAATGGCTGGCTCATCATGGCGGCCCAGACCCATAGGATCAAAGCGCGCAATTGCATACGATTCATTTGGGGGAGGATTACAGGTGAGAAAAAGAGCAAGGAAAGAAGACCCGATACCCAAATGTAAAAAAAAAAAAAACAACGTGCTAGTTTATATTTTCATTTTACAAATATTTAACATTGGCAATTTGTGCCCTATCAGACTATGTGTATCTTTAGTTCTCAATCAGTCAATCTCTCAACCATGTCTCGTTTTCCCTGCCTTCTCCTTGCTCTTTCTCTGTGTTGTTCAAGCCAGTGTCTTGTCGCTCAGGAGTTTTACGAAGTGTTCAGATCATTAGATCCCGAACCGGACGGGGTATCAACAACTAACCACCCTTATGGATATGACATCAGCCTGAAACTTCCCTGGGCAGCAGCGGGCTCAGGTAATAGTTTCGATCCCTCAGGCGGAGGATTCCTGTCTGGAGCAGGAGCCGTTTACATTTATCAAAGAGATGAAAAAGGTGAATGGGCGTTCTATCAAAAAATCGTGGCTTCGGATCGAGAACAGGGCGAGGGATTTGGGAATACCGTTACTTTGTCAGAGAATCAGTTGACAGTCGGGGTAAGATTTGAGGATGAAGATGAAAATGGACACCAGCCTCTAAATGCTGCAGGCTCTATCTACACCTTTGCTCTGGACAGCAATGGGGTGTGGCAGGAAACCCAGAAATTGGTTCCCGCCGACCGGGCCGTGGGGGATCGCTTTGGGGAGGCGGTCGACATGGATGGCAGCACCATTCTGGCTGGAACCCACTTCAAGCAGTGGGATGATGGCAATGGCAATGTATTTGATTATGTGGGTACGGCCTATTTCTTTGCGCAAGACAGCTCCGGAGCCTGGCAGGAGACCCAACAGGTATTGCCCCCCAATCCCATCGGGGGGGAGCGTTTTGGACGTTCGCTGGGCATCAGCGGTGATTGGGCGGCGGTGGGTTCGCCCCGCGAGGATGAAGATGCCAACGGGACCCTCTTGCACGATGCGGGGGCGGTCTATCTCTATCAGCGAGACAGCAGCGGGCAATGGCTCCTACAACAAGTGGTAACGCCTGCTGACCGGGAGGCCTATGACTGGTTTGGCTTTTCCCTCGACCTCAGCGATAGCCTACTCATTGTCGGCGCCCCCTGGGAAGAAGAGGACAGTCTCGGCCTTCCTACCAATACCGGGGCGGGTTCGGCCTATATTTTTCGGCTCCAACCTTCAGGAGTTTGGCAGGAAGAACAAAAACTGAGCGGCTATACTCAGGCTCCCATCGTTCTATTTGGATCTTCGGTGGCCATTGAAGGAAAATTGGCTACGGTGGGCTACCAAAACAACCCCTACGGAGAGCAGGAAGAAGTCGCGGTATTTGAGCAGGTGGGCAATCATTGGGTGCCGCGACAGGAATTGACCGATTGGCACACCATCTGGGACAATGGCTTTGGCCGGGCGATGGACCTCGATGGAGGACTCCTCATCACCAACAGCAAAGCCAAACTGACCCATCCCCTGGGGGATGAAATCGGCGGCATCTATATTTTTGAGAATTGTACCCAGCCAGAAATCGCTTGGTCGGACACCATCTGTCCGGGAAGCAGCTATCCTTTCGGTACTCAATGGTTGAGTGAGCCTGGCTCCTACGTGGATACCCTCAGTGGCTTTCGGGCTTGTGACAGCATCATTCGGCTGGAATTGGCGGTATTGCCCCCGCAAAGCAATGTCTATGAAACCAATGAGGGACTCGCCATTTCCGCTCCCGGGGCCACGGTGCAGTGGTTGAATTGTGTCGATGGCTATGCGCCCGTTGCTGGCGCGACAGATCCCTTGTTCATTCCCTCCCAAACAGGTTCCTATGCCGCAGCGGTGAGTCAATACGACTGCATAGATACCTCGGCTTGTGTGGCCTTTGTCATTGCAGATGTGGAAAACGAATGGGACGGAGAGATCCGGGTGTTTCCCAATCCTACACGGGGAAGCTTACAAGTGGAGAGCGAAAAGCGGATGCAACGAATTCGTTTATTTGGCTTGCAGGGGCAGATCGTGAAGGAAATAAAGTCTGCGGCTCGGGAGATTTCTATAAACATGGAAGAGTTGCCTGTGGGCGTGTATGTCTTGGAGATCGAGACGGAGGAAGGGAGTTGGCGGCAGCAGGTGCTGAGACGGTAGGGCATAGCCGCGTCAGGTTAAGCTCCCCGATAGGAGGAAAGCCCCCTCCGATTCCCGGAGTCTAGGGACTTGAAGCGTTGGAAATAGAGGGATGGGGAAGGGGTTGGAGGATGTAATGTGCTCAAAATCAATAACTCACCCCCCATCCCCCCTCGCTCGCCGCACAAAGCCCAACTCACAGGGGGGCGGCCTTCGGCTATTTTTCTCTTAGCCTAACGGCTGCGAGCCCCCCCCCGTTTTCTCCGAAAACCTTATCTTTTTCCCCAAAATAACCCTCACTCCAGCAATTGCATGCCATGCGAAACTTCCTCCCGAATCATTTTTCTCCGGACGGAGTCCGGAGCTACAGAATCATCATGAAACATTCCCTTCTTTTTTCCCTGCTCTGTCTCCTGCTTTCGGCTTTGCCAGCACAGGATTTCAGCGAACGCTTCAAGGTCCTGGCCAATGATCGGGGAACTGCCGATCGCTTTGGTAGCAGTGTAGCCCTCAAAGGGAATCGCCTCTTGGTAGGAGCCCCAACCGAGAGGCACAACCTGGTAGGAGCCAATGCCCTCCAAGAGGCGGGTTCCGCCTATTTTTTTGAGAAGAATGCCCAAGGACAGTGGATTCAGGTGCAAAAGATCATTGCTTCTGATCGTAGCGCCGGGGCCAATCTCGGCCATCAGGTAGTACTGGGAGAACAGGTGGCCTTAATTGCTGCCCATAAAGATTCCACGGGCCTCTCTGGCGACAGTACCTATCAGGAAGCAGGGGCGGTGTATGTGTTCCGCCAGGACAGCAGTGGAGTCTGGCAGGAAACCCAAAAGCTGGTTGCTTCTGATCGGGCCCCTTTTGATTGGTTTGGGCATCGGGTGGTGATGCAGGGCAATCGGGCCTTGATTTCCGCCTGGGGGAGGGACAATGCTGGTCCGGGCGGACAAGTTGATAATCGAACCGGAGCGGTCTATGCCTTCGAAGCTGACAGCATGGGGTTTTGGCAACAAACCCAGATCCTAGCCCTCACCGATACGGGTACCTCAGAGGAAGTTGGGTTTTCTCTCGCTATGGATGGAGACTTGGCTCTGATTGGAGCACCAGGAGAAACCGAGGATGAAAATGGTCAGAATACCGAAATCCGAGCCGGAGCCGCCTATGTATGGGAGTATCTCCCCAACGGACAATGGCAGCTCGTCCAGAAATTGGTCGCTCCGATTCGCCAGTTTGACATTGAGGGCTTTGGCACCAACGTAGCAATGAAAGACAGCATGTTGGTTATCTACCAATCCTTTAACATTGATTTCAGTGAAGTACTATTTAGTTTCCTCCCTGACTCAAGCGGAACGTGGAAATTGAAAGAGACCATCACCTTTGGGGGGCAGATTATACCCGGACGAGCAATATGTATGCAGGATTCCTTTCTATTGATCGGAAATCCCATCAATCAAAGCCGTCGGGGGCGAGGCTATCTGCTGCGCATGACTCCAACCGGTAGTTGGGAAGCAGTCAGCGACTTCGTCGCTTCTGACCGTCGGCAAAACCATGAGTTTGCGTATTCTGTAGCGATGGATGACAGCGTCCTGGTCTTTGGCGCTCGCCTGGAAGCACCTGCCAACCCAGTTTATGGGGCCATGGGAGCAGTCTATGTCTTTGAAACTTGCACCCCGGATTTCCCAGAGCAGCAGGCCAGCATCTGTACAGGGGACAGTCTCTGGTTTGAGGGAGCCTATGTTTCCGAGGCAGG
>JBCCCJ010000334.1:0-6258 GCA_039033615.1 Bacteroidota bacterium | reverse complement strand
CTCGGTATAGTGCCAGGCGAGGGCTAGAATGCCTTCTTCCCAGATTTGCCCAGTAGCTTCCGTATGCTGGCGGTACAGTTGGGCGATCTGTTCTCGGGAAAAATTCTCCATGCGGAGGGATTCCGCCTTGACGTTGAAGGCACTACCTCCGGTGACAATTTCTTTGGTGCGAGCAGAATGGATGCGGTAGTCGCGCACGTCTCGTACCCCACAAAGAATGACGGAGACGGGGAATCCTTCCGGTCGTTTGTTGTAACCCGCCCGCAACTGCCGCAGCAGAGAAATGAGGGTGTCGCCGATCAGCGCGTCCACCTCGTCCAGAATCAGCACCACGGGTTTGGGAGATTGTTCTGCCCAAAAAGAGAGCAGCTCTTCTAATGCCTTTTCTGGACCAGCCTGCTCAAAAATCGGTAACCAATGATCCCGCAGCAGTTCACTTTTGGTGAAATACCGCAACGCACTAGCAATGGATACCAGTACGGCCCGAATGCCTCGGCTCACATCTTCTCGTGCTGCTTGGGCTGGTTCGATATTGGCATAGACTGCGACGTATTCTCCTCGCTGATTGAGGAAGTCAGCCAGGGCGAGGATGGAACTGGTTTTGCCGGTTTGACGAGGCGCATGTAGGATGAAATACTTCTGCTGACGGATCATCATCTGCACCCGATCCACGTCCCAACGTTCTTCCATGGGGACGTAATGGTGCAGGTTAGTTTTGATCGGGCCAGCCGTATTGAAGAATTTTTCCATCAGTCGAAGATACGGAGATTTTGGCTTTGCCCACTCCTCCGTTGCCCAATCACCCTGCTCCTGACTTTCCACGTCAACCAATTCCCTAGGGTAACGTATCTTTGAGCCATGCATTTTCACCACTATACCCTGCAGCAATTGGTAACCTATCTGATGGAGCGACATCGGGAGGAGCCGGTGCAGGCCTGTTATTCCCAAAACAAAAACGAACTCATCTTGGAGTGGGCCAACGGACTACTCCGAATCGGATGTCGCACGCCCCTGACCTACGTGGTTCCGGTGGACGAATTTGCCAAGGCTAGAAAAAATGTGGTGGACCTCTTCCCAGAATTGTTAGGCCGGGAGTTGCAGGTGGCTCGCGTAGTTTCGCATGAGCGAGAGCTGATCTTGGAGTGGGACAAAGGTTTTGATTTGGTTCTGAAAATGCATGGCATCGGGGCCAATGCGATTCTTCGGAAGGACCAGCAGGTGGAGCGCCTCTTCATTCAAAAACTGGAAGCCGATTGGGAATATGTAGAAGAACCCGGTCAGGCTGATGAATCCAAGATTCCGGCAGAAATTCCTCTCGATCTGACCACGGTGCAATTTCACCTGCGGGAGATTTCCATGATTTACGATAAGGTCTTTGCCCGCCGGGTGTTGACCCTCATGGAAGCAGGAAAGTCTTTCCGGGAAGGATATGAACAAGCCATACAAGAGGCACAATCGGGCGATTTTTACGTGATCCGGGAGCCGAATAAGGTTCGACTCTTGCTCTTTCCCATAGAAAATGAGCAATCTCATCAGCGGGTAACGGGTATCCAAGAAGCCTTGAGCGCCTTTCTCCGCTGTCACTACCAATATGACGGCTACCGAAAGCAGTACAAACAGGGAGAACGAGAGTTGGCCAAACCCTATCAAAAGTACCTGAAGGTCCATAAGTCCTATCAGAAGAATATCACCAAGATCGAAGAGGATCGGAGCCCGGAGGAATTGGCCAATATCCTGATGGCGAATCTACATCAGGTTCCAGCAAATAGTAAGGAAGTAAGCTTGCCCGATTTTTACGGAGAAGGAGAGGTCAAGATCAAGCTCAATGCCCGCCTCAATGCGCAGGACAATGCTGCCAATTATTATAGCAAAGCCAAGCAACGCAAAGCCAAACTCGCCTATTTGCTCGACCAAATGGATGACATTGAGCAAAAAATGATGGAGGCCAAGGCGGAACTAGAGGAATTCATGGCCTTGCCCAAACCTGAGGATTTACCTTTTGGGCAAGAGGGGTTTGACTGGGACATCCTCAAGGCAATGAAGCAGGTTTCTCGCCGGATGCGCAAAGAGCAAAAAGCAGCAGAAGGGGATCGCTCTCCCTTCCGAACCTTTTCCAAAGGAGGCTATCAGATATTCGTCGGAAAAAATGCCCGCAACAGTGATGAGTTGAGCTTCAAATTTGCCAGCAAAATGGACACATGGCTCCACGTCAAGGACGTGCCTGGCTCCCATGTCATCATCCGACATCGTTCTGGTCGGGAAATCCCCCCCAACGTGCTAGAGTATGCCGCGCAGTTGGCAGCTTTCTATTCCAAGCGCAAAAACGACTCGCTGGTGCCCGTACAGTACACGCCCCGCAAGTACATCCGGAAAAGAAAAGGAGATCCACCAGGCTTAGTGGCCGTAGACCGGGAACAGGTCATCATGGTGGAGCCTATTCGGCCATAGACCACTCGATTTGGTCGCCCGGTTTCAGCTTGTCTGATTGATCGTCAGCCTGTTCGCTTTCAGCTGTCTGATTGAATTCTGGCTCTTCCAGCTTCAACCGGCTGACCTTTCGGCGGTCGAGTTTGTTCCCCATGGCTTTCCAGCCTTTGACGTCGATGAAGTCTGCAAGATTGACTTCTACTTCCTGCTTGGGCTTGCCCTTCTCCGTGGCGGTGTATGTCACGATGGGAGCTGGGTGAGTGGAAACGACGACCAGACGAGAATTGGCAGCCTCACTGATATAGGTAAAGGCTTTGTCCATCGTGGTGGTTTCGACCTGGAAACGCTTAACGTAATACTCTTTGTTGCTACCATCGTAATGCACCGCAGAAATGACGATCTCCGGGGTCAATTTCTTGACTTGTAGGATCTTCTGCATGTCATATCGGTTGGTCAGCTCAAAATTGGTCAACTCATAGCTGCCGTCTTTGTACAGCACCATGATCCGATCCTCGGTGTCAAATTCTCCCAGGAACTGCCCACGTTTGTTGACATTGAGACGACCAACGGTCTCATCAAACCAGATTTTGCGTCCCCCAAGGGTAGAAGACCCAATGGATTTTTGGGTGACTTTACGGACCGGGTACTTCGTCAGGACGTTGCCCTGAGAACTTCTCCCTTTGGTGGCAAGGTCTCCAAAATCGAAATCGAAGACCTTCTTTTTCGCCCGACAGCTTTGGGTGAGATAGACGGTTACGATCTCTGATTCACTGTTGACATGGGCGGTGAAATACAGCAATTTCGCGCCCTTTGATCCATTGGTGATGTCGTACGCGCGATCTCGGGTGATGGCAGTTACGGCAAAGCGTTTGATGTAATTCTTGCCTGCGACTGGGTCTCGATACACGGCGTGATACACCTTACGCTCATTGCCTTTTTTCCAGACGTCAACGTGGAGGATCTTCTTCCCAACAAAAGCCTTATCCTGAACCTTGGTAACCAAATATTTGCCATCTGCCCGAAACACAATGATATCGTCGAGGTCAGAGCAATCTTTTACGTATTCGTCTTTTTTCAAACCATAGCCCACAAATCCTTCTTCCCGGTTGACGTACAGCTTTTCGTTAGCGACGGCGACCTGCTGAATCTGAATGTTGTCAAAGGTGGTGATTTGGGTTTTCCGCTCTTTCCCCTTCCCGTATTTGTCGATCAGATTTTGGTAGTAGTCAATGGTATAATCGGTCAGGTTGGCGAGGTGGTGCTCCACTTGCTCGATTTCTTCCTGCAGATTTCGCATCAATTCATCTGCCTTGAAGGAGTTGAATTTGGAGATGCGTTTGATGCGGATTTCGGTCAGTCGAATGATATCGTCCTGAGTGATCTCGCGATAAAACTGCGGCTTGAATGGTTCCAGGCCTTCATCAATGGTCGAAAGGACTGCTTCCCAGGTTTCTGCTTCTTCGATGTCGCGGTAAATGCGGTGTTCGATGAAGATTTTTTCCAGCGAGGAGAACAACAATTTTTCCTTCAATTCAGATAACTGGAGTTCTAGTTCCTGACGGAGTAAATCCTTGGTTTGTAGGGTAGTTCGCTCCAGCATTTCATCCACATCCATGAAATGCGGCGTCTCCCCGATGATGATGCAGGAGTTCGGAGAAATGGAGACCTCGCAATCCGTGAAGGCGTATAAGGCATCTACGGTTACATCTGGAGACACACCACTGGGAAGATCCACCTGTACCTCGACTTCCGCAGCGGTATTATCCACTACTTTCTTGATCTTGATTTTGCCTTTGTCGTTGGCTTTGAGAATGGAATCGATCAGACTGGAAGTCGTGGTCCCATAAGGAATATCTTTGATCAGCAGGGTACTTTTATCCGGGTTCTCGATTCGAGCCCGAACGCGGAGTTTTCCACCGCGTAATCCACGCTGATAATTGCTGGGATCAATCATGCCACCCGTCGGGAAATCTGGTACCAACTTGCTCTTGCGCCCTTTCAGCACCCCAATAGCAGCTTTACACAACTCGATGAAGTTATGCGGCATGATCTTGGTCGCCAGGCCCACGGCAATTCCCTCTACCCCTTGTGCCAGGATCATCGGGAACTTCATCGGGAGCGAAATCGGCTCCTTTTTTCGCCCGTCGTAAGAAGCCTGCCAAGTGGTGATTTTGGGATTGAAAGAAACCTCCAAGGCGAATTTCGAGAGCTTGGCTTCGATGTATCGAGCCGCCGCCGCATTGTCGCCAGTGCGCACATCTCCCCAGTTTCCCTGACAGTCAATGAGGAGATCTTTTTGGCCCATTTTGACCAAGGCATCCCCAATTGCTGCATCCCCATGCGGGTGGTATTGCATGGTTTGCCCGATGACGTTGGCTACTTTGTGAAAACGGCCATCGTCCATTTCCTTCATGGCGTGCAAGATTCGCCGCTGCACGGGCTTTAGCCCATCATTCAGCAGTGGTACTGCACGTTCAAGAATTACATAAGAGGCATAGTCCAGGAAGTACATCTCATACATCCCGCTGACCGGGCTGATGGCTTCTTCCGTTCCATTGGCATTTCCTTCAATCATTGATGTTGACCTGCTAACTATTTTGCTAATGATTTTGGTAAAGATAGCAAATTGTCAGCAAGAAGGAAAACCTTGAGTTGCTGGGGCTTATGGAAGCTGTTAGTGGAAGAAGGAGAATCAGACAGTTGGCTGGGGAACAAACCGACTGGTGTCGTCCTGTCGCTGAGAAAGAACTGCCGCG
The DNA here is from genome assembly GCA_039033615.1 of Bacteroidota bacterium. Lineage (GTDB taxonomy): Bacteria > Bacteroidota > Bacteroidia > J057 > J057 > JBCCCJ01. The sequence goes on along the minus strand of JBCCCJ010000334.1, from coordinate 1,075 downwards.
ACTCGCGCGTCAAATTCTTGCTCCAACTCGGCATTGGTGCCGCGGATACCTGCAATGACGTCTTTGGCCCAAAGTGCGTACGCGTGTCGGCGCTCTTTTCCCCAACCTGCAGGAGGTCGCTGTGCAAGATCCTGTAGATTGGCAGCCTTATCCGCCAATTGAATCAAGCGAGCACCTTCTGATTTGGCGCCTGCGGTCAGGACTTGTAGGCGCTTCCGAGCTTGTTGAGGAAGAGATTTGTTGTCTGTTACTTCCTGCACGTAACTCAACACCTGCTCCCCAAATTGTGCCTGAATTTCCTCCGGTTGGGTATTAGTATCCTCCAGGGTGTCATGAAGAATGGCTGCTACCAACAGAGATTCCTCTCTCACCTCGCCTGTCTGATACAGGAGGTGAACAACATCAATCAAGTGATGAACATAGGGACTGAGACGGCGATCTTTGCGGCGGTGGTGGCGATGCTTGTCAACAGCAAAAGCAAGCGCATCCAGGAGGGTACCTGTGAACTGCATGGGAAAAAAGGATTACGAGAGCAACAAGAAAAGAAGCTAGATTTACTGGGGATTTCAAGCTACCTAATTTTTATTCAGCTCGCAAAACTATTTGATATGGGAAAAGATCAAACTTCCTCATCTAAGGGTAGCAGGGCAGGCCGTTGGGTGAGTTCGTGGTAGCAGATCACTTCTTTGGCAAAGTAGTGCATCACCATGCTCTTTCGGGTGCTGCCTTCCTGATAAATGGGTTCCCCTCCATGAAGCAGGTTGGCGTGCCAAATGAGGAGATCGCCCGCTTCTGCATGAAACCATTTCTTTTCCAATCCGTGCTGCTCAATGATTTGCTGAATTGTTTCCTCGTAGCGGGCATTGGCTTCAGCTCCCACCCGGAATCGGTTCCCTCCGTGAGGAAAATCATCATTCAGAACATAAGGCAACTTATGGCTTCCAGGGTAATAAAATAGCGGGCCATTGCCTTCCCCCACTGATTCCAGGGCCAACCAAATCGCTGTGAGGTATCCCAAGGGGAAGGTAGTCATGTGGATGGAATCCGAATGAGCCGCCTGTTGACTGCCCTTGAT
>JBCCCJ010000333.1:0-6262 GCA_039033615.1 Bacteroidota bacterium | reverse complement strand
TGCGGTCATTGGATTTGGCTTTCTTCAATTGACTCTCATGGTTACCAAATTCGGTGGGCAAGCCAAGAGTTCCCCTCTCTATGGACTCTACGAGGTCGATACCTTTGTCCACAATGGCGATACCTTGCCACCGTTGTTGACGGATTCGGTCAGGTGGCGCTATCTGGGCGTGGAAGGAAGAGAATACGCTTGGGTCAAAGGCATCAATGATTCCACCCAACGCTATCATTTTGCGGTCGATACGGCCAAGCAAATGGTAGAGGTTCACCTCAACAATGATACGATATCGGTGGACAGTATGCACTACAGTTGGTCAGACAGCAGTGTGCTGCATCTCTCTGGCATCCTTCGCTCGGATACTTTGGACGTTCGCATGAAGCGAAAGCAATGGGAAGATTTCCGTCTGACGGGGCGGGGATTTCATTGGGTGAATGAGTCTCCCTACAATCGCTAGTCGATGTCTTCTCCCAGCTCTCGCAGACGAGCCAATAAAGCCTGAGCTTTCGCCTCAGAGGCTTCGCGAAGCGTTCTTTCTTTCTCTGCTCGCTGGCTTTCGGCTTCCGCTCGTTGACTTTCGGCTTCCGCTCGTTGGCTTTCGGCTTCCGCTCGTTGCCGTTCTCTTTCCGCAGTTTCTAACAACGTATCTAATTCCTCTTTCAATTCTTCCAAAATTCTGAAGGGGGATTCATCTGGATACAAAGCCTTCAGTTTTCCTTCCTCAATCTTCAACCAAATCCCCAGTGTGGGACTCTGCCATTTGACCAAAGGAAATTCATACGCGATCAGTTTATCTGCTTCACGGAGATAAACGGTGAATTCTTCGGTCTCCGGATCAATGATGATGTATTCCTCCACTCCGTATTTCTCATAGAATTTTTGCTTGCCCACCATCTCAATCGGACGATTGGAAGGCGACAAGACTTCTATGACTACTTGAGGGGGGATGTCCTCCTCCCGCCATTGCTGGTAGGAAGGCCGATCTCCATCCGGGCGACCAAAAATCACCATCACGTCGGGCGCCTGAACAATCTTCGGCGAACCTTCTACCGGATACCAAAACAGATCCGCAGCCACAAATACTTCTTGGTCAGAAAATAACGCTCTCAAATTCGAATACAACTGGACAATCCAGTTGAGTTGTTTGGTATTTTCGGCCATGGGTTTTCCATCGGTTTCTGGATAGACAATCTCCTCGTAGTTGATCAATGGATGTTTCATGTTTTCCATGTTTCCCTGAATATACGAAATCTCCCTCCTACAAGCTGTGCTTGGTCAAAAACTTATCCATGGCTTTGTTGAAAGCTTCCATTTCTTTGCCCCGCCGTTGATTGAGGGTTTCATTAACCGAATTGACCTGATTGACTGAAGCATTGTAGTCTTCTACCGCAGCGTTGAAGCGATCCACGTCTTCCTGAGTGAGTTCTTTCTGCGGCTTGGTGTCAACGACCGTTTTTAGTTGCTCAAAATTATCCTTCTTCAGATAGAAATCTACCACCTGAGGATAATGACGTTCCCCTGCCTCTTGAAAATAACTCAGGATTTTTTGGGTCGCTTGCTTCAAAGCGGGGTCATCCTGATAGAGGCTGATCGTATCCAACTTGGCTGTCCCTTCTGCTGAGAAAGCCAACAACGCCCCAATGTTCTGTTCTAAGCTGTTCAAATCGTCCTCTTCCATCGCCGCCATGACGTATACTTCCTGAATGTAGCTTTTGAAGAAAATCAGGTAAAGGCGATTGTAGTAGGATAGCAACGCCTGCGATTCTTGAATCTTTTTGTCCTGATCATCAGCCTCTCCTTCTACAATTTCTATGTTGTACGCCGCAGCAAAGGTTCGGTATTGCTCATCCATGGTTGCCCAGGCTTCATCCAATTTTTTGTTGGCTTGCTCTTTGGTCAAGAGGTAGGCTTCCATCGCATCATAAGACTGCTCTGCGATGGCTTCCATATCCAAAATCTTGTCGTAATCTTCCTTCAACACCGAGTAGGAAATATCCAGATAGGTTGATACCGATTTTTTCAGGCTCAGATCGCCTTGAAACCCTCCCTGACGCGCCACCGTCCGCTTGCTATCCCGAATGGCTTGAATCAAGGCTTGTCGTTTTTTCTCTACTTTCCGGGCTCCCTTGCCTCGGGTGACAGCTCGCAGGTATTTCCAGGTTTCTTGTTTGTGCTCTCCTAGCGGACTCATCACAGATTCCAAATAGGTCAAAGCAGGACTTGACTGCGCAAATGAGGAGGCAGAACAAGCTCCTATCATCCATATCAGGAGCCAAATACGAAGGGGATGGTGCATGAGATTGAAATTAGGGTTTGGAAATCGAAAGCCAATCACTGAGGATGCGGAAGGCTTCTTGTAGATACATATCTTGTTCAAGCTGTTGATGAAGTTGTATGGTCCATGAAGTCTCTGCAAGAGAACCCACAGCCGATTGCTGGAGATAGGTAGGGCTTTGTGACCTAAAAACAGAGGTTTCTACCGATTCAATCGTTCCATTTACTCGCCTAAGCTGACTGCTTCGAGCAAGGGCAGCAATCGGCAGAGCGGCCTGAGGTCGATAGTATGATTCTTTTTCGAGCCGGGTATTTGCCAGCGCTTGCGGATAATATTGCTCTCCCAGTTCTCCTATTGGATAAGAAAACGGCAAGGCAATATCTGGAATGACTCCCTGGGCTTGATGGCTTTCCCCCGTAACCCGATAAAATTTCCCGGTGGTCAACTTCACAAAAGCAGGCGCATACAGGTTCAATTGATCGTAGCTCAATTGATTACTTTGATACGCATCGATGGGAAGAATCTGTTGAATACTGGCCTTCCCGAAGGAAGTATCTCCCACCACCAACCCTCGCTGATAGTCCTGTATGCAAGCAGTGAACAATTCCGAAGCCGAAGCACTGCTCCGATCCTGCAACACCAACAATGGCTTTCGGAAAGCCATACCCCTCGACATGTCCTTCAAGAGTTCCGCTCCTTCCAGTCGATCATCAGTCATTGCTACCGCACCAACATCAATGAATAATCCAGCAATTCGCATCGCCTCCCACATGGAGCCTCCCCCATTTCCTCGCAAATCAAGGATCAAGCCCTCAATTCCTTGGCGCTTCAGCCGAATCAGCTCCATCGCCAATTGATCAGACGCCCCCTTACGGCCACTACTCCCCTGAGAATCGTCTATGTAAAAAGAAGGTAAGTATAGATAGCCAAGCTTGGTTTCTCCCGCTAGAATGACAGACCGAATCCCTTGATCAGTGAGGGAGAGTTTCCGCTTTCGCAGCCGAACACTTCGGTGCTCCCCAGAGACTTTCCGAACGGCAAAATCCGCCTCCAAAACGGATGGAGAGCCCAACACTCGAAACGCCTCAAGCATCGCCTGACAGTCAAACTCAATTGTTGAGCGCCCAGCCACCTGAATACTCAACAGCACATCCCCTTCATTGAGCGCCTGTGAATTCCAGGCTGCTCCCCCCGGAACCAAAGTGGCAATTTCAATTTCTCCTTGTGGATTTTGCACCAATTCAAACCCAAAAGTTGCCGCCTCTTCTGACAGTTGATATTCAAACCGCTCCTTTTGATTGAAGGACAAATACATGGTGTGGGGATCCTGAGCTGATGCAATCGCAGCTAACAATCGCTTGCCAACGATCTGCTCCAATCCCTCTGGATGATTGAGTTCCAAGGAGACCTGACAACGCTCGGCCTGAATCATTTCCTGGAGCAGGGTCGCCCAAGTGGATTCTCCCCTCCCTTGAGTGGAATCGGTCAACTGGGACTGGATATTCTGATCCAAATAGTCCCGCCAACGGGATTCCAGTTCTGTCAAAGATCTGGCATACGACTGATGATCAGCAGGTTCTCCCCCTTCTGCCAGAGACCAGGGATTCTCTTCCCAATCGCTCAGCAATCGATCCAGCCAATTCAGTTGCTCGGTGTAGAGCTGCGTTGCCAATGTGAGCCCTTGGCAATCTCGCTGGCGAATCTGTTCGGATAATTGGGAACAAGCATCCTGCAATGCTTGGGTTTGAGCTTGCGTAAATAGGACCTTCATGGGGTCCAAGCTTTCTAAAAATTGGGCCACAATGATTCCATTCAATTCTTCCCCCATTGGTCGAGGAGCATAATGATGCTTGTCGATGGTCTTCTGTAGCATCAACGCTTGTTGACAAGGAGTGGGTTGGGCAAGGATGGGCGAAACAGGCAGGATACCTCCCAACCACAGCAAACCGAATAACCAACGAAACAGGTACATGATTGATGGATTCTCAAGCAAAACTACCAGGACGAATATCTTCCTCCTTCAAAAAGGTAAGATACCAATAACTTGAGAAAATGGGGAAGCTACCGGTGAAAATATGTGGAACCAGCGAAAGAAGAGACGCGCTTCTCCTGATAGTCGAAACCAGGGAACGCCATTTCTGGTGGAATGGAACAGAAGCGAATTCAGATCAAGCGGAAGAGGTACGAGGCTCGATCGAAAGCAGCGTCAACAATTCTGAAAGCTGATCCAGGACGTGATCAGGCTGCGCCGATGCCAATTGGTCCCGCGTATGAGCCCCGGTGGTTACTCCCAAACTCAACCCGCACTTGGCGGCCTTGCCTTCTTCGATGTCGATGATGGAATCGCCGATTTTGGCTACTTGCTGAGGATCGGAAATGCCCGTTTGCTCCATGACCAGCCAGATCATATCTGGATGGGGACGACCTCTTTCCACTTGGTCTGCGGTCACACAAGCGTCTATCTCTCTGCCCACCTGCCAGCCCAATTTTCTCAGGAGTTGGTCTGCAGTTTCCCGACCATACCCGGTATTCAAGCCGACTTTGATGCCAGCCGATTGCAGGGTGGCAAATACCGCTTCGGCCCCTTCACACGGCTGGACATCCAGCGTTTGATAGGCAAGGGTCAATTCTTGGCGAAAGTGCGTATGGATGGCTTCTGCTTCCTGAGCTGACAAATTCTGCCCATGAATTTCCTGTACGGTATCGATGATCGCCTGCCGCTTCTCTTTGCCTGCCCCCCACAGCAAGACCTCTTCTAGGGAAACCGGATATCCCACCCCCTGAATCGCTCGGTGAAGGGTTTTGTACACCACATTGTTTTCGTTGACGGTGGTGCCAGCCATGTCAAATACCACAAGTTGGATCATGTTTGCTAACGTTCAGGTTATTCATCTGTGAGTATTGGGCTTTTCGAGAGGAAAAACAAGTCCAATCGAAAAATTGATGCACGCCTCATGTTTCCCTCATTTTCTCCCAAAAACCCGATTCATCGAACCAGTGAATCAGACCTTTCACCGAACAAAAAAGACCATTTGCGCAATATGCTATCACCAAAACTGTTCATTTCCAGTATTTCAATTGTAAAACCTAAGCAAACCATACCTGAATTTTAACACATGAATGCTCTTCTTTCTACAAGCAATCGCCTTCTTTCTGGTCCACCTCTGACCTGTTTTTTCCTCTTTTTTTGCCTGCTACCATTCTCCCTTTCCGCCCAAAGTTTCACCGCCGAGGCCCTAGGTTTCAACGTCTTTGTGGAACAAGACTTTGTCTTTGGCGGAGGAGATGTCGAAGGAGCCGTCGCAGTTGGGAATTCCCTCACCCTTCAAGGAAAGCAGGGACAATTCTCCGTTCACTCTCCGGGCTCCTATGTCCCTGGTGGATTTGCCGCCCCGGTAGGCTTAGTCGTCGGCAATGAAGCCATTCTCAACGGAGGAGGGGTTCGTCCCCTCAACCAGGCAAAAGTCATCATCGGTTCCCATTCCCACACCGACGCTCTCAGCCTGGAAAACGGCCATCCCGCCAATACCCGAATCGTCAATGCTGGCAGTACCTACAGCAGCAACCCCAATATCAGCCTAGATCACTCCCAAGTAGAAAGCGTCTATCAAAATTGCCCCCTAGATTTTGCTGCGGCCTTCACGGCTTTCAAAAACAGGTCTGCAAGCGTGGGCAATTTGGCCACCAGCATGAGCATCACCAAGGCAAACGGGAATCCCCTGAATCCGGCTTCCCTTCCTACCAACAGCCAGGTGTACATCCAACATTTGGGGGCAGGAGTCAATGTCCTGAATTTGACCGGAGCAAACCTGAATCAGATCACCTCCATCACCTTCAACGACAAACCATCTGCCAACAAATTTCTGATCATCAACATTGACCATACAGGGACTTTGAATTGGGGAAGTTCAACAGAATGTATTGGGCTTCTGATCTGCCAATACCAGCGAAGTTGAAATTATCCCAATTCAAAGTCCCTGTATGGTCAAT
>JBCCCJ010000332.1:0-6262 GCA_039033615.1 Bacteroidota bacterium | reverse complement strand
TCTATTGGGGGGATGTCGGCCCGGACGCCCGCAAGGACAGCAGTCGTGGCCCCAAAGGACATGATGAAATCAATCAGGCTCGCAAGCCAGGGTTCTTCGGCTGGCCGCTGTTCATTGGCAATAACAAACCCTATCGGGAAGTAGATTTTGCTACCCAAGCCTATGGCGACTTCTACAATCCCATCATTCCAGTCAACAATTCTCCCAACAATACCGGGCCACAAGAACTCCCTCCGGCCCAATCCGCCTTCATCTGGTATCCCTACGTCGCTTCTAAAGAATTTCCTGTCCTTGGAGAAGGAGGGAGAAATGCGATGGCTGGCCCTGTGTATCATACCGATCAGTTCGCTCAGGCTCCGAATCGCTTTCCTGACTACTACGACGGGAAATTGTTCATCTACGACTTCATGCGAGACTGGGTCATGTTGGTAACGATGAATGAAGCAGGCGACCTGGAACAGATTGAACCATTTTTGCCTCAGTTGAACCTTTCCAGTCCCATGGACATGATATTTGACAAGGAAGGCGCATTGTACATCCTGGAATACGGCACCCGCTGGTTTGCGACCAATGAAGATGCTCGCCTCATCAAAATTGACTACGCTGCTGGCAACCGGGCCCCGATCTCTCAACTGGCCGCGGATGTATCGGTAGGCGCTGCACCTTTGCAGGTGAATTTCACTTCCGAAGGCAGCATGGATCATGACAAAGAGGATGCATTGACCTACCAGTGGGACTTTGGCAATGGAGACAAAGCCAGCGGAGCCAACGTCAATTATGTCTACCAAGAAGCAGGGGTGTATCAACCTAGCCTGACCGTGATCGACGCTGCCGGAGCAAGCAGTGAGGCGCAGATGGAAATCCGGGTCGGGAATCAACCTCCTGACATCCAAATCGCGATCGAAGGCAACCAAACCTTCTTCTGGAAAGAGCGTCCCCTCCCCTACTCTATTGCGGTAGCAGATTTGGAAGATGGGAGTTTGGCGGATGGAAAAATCCCCTCAGAGGCCGTAGCCATCAGTTTTGATTTCCTCGAAGGCATGGACCCTACGGAAAACGAACAAGGACATGCCGCGTTGGCGGAGGCCAGCATGATCGCTGCGGGCGAAAAGCTCATCACCGAATCGGGCTGTATCGCTTGCCACGGAATCGAAAAAGCGGTGGTGGGACCAGCTTACACGGATGTTTCAGAGAAATATGCCGAAAAAGACGACCAGTTGAACTACCTGACTGGGAAGATTTTGAATGGTGGCATGGGCGTATGGGGCGGGGCTGCGATGCCCGCGCAAAGTCAATTGAGTAGGGATCAGGCCAGTAAAATGGCCGCTTACATCCTGTCTTTGTCCAAAAAAGGAGAGACGCCCGCGAATTTGCCTGCCTCCGGTACCCTGATGGCCGACCAACACAATGGATTCGGAGAAGGGGCGAGCTACACCCTTCGCGTCAGCTATACGGATCAGGGAGGAGAAATCATCGGTCCCCTGAATGCCTTTCAATCCTTGACCCTCCGTTCTCCCAAAATGGAAGCAGAAAGCCGACAAACTCGTCTTTCCAGCACGGGCACCCAACGCATCCGAAACGTCCAACCATCGGGTTCTTGCATCGACCTCCAAACCAATGGCTATGTCGGATATGAAGCCCTCGACCTCACAGGATTGTCAACCATGACCATTTCTTACGCAACCAATCGTTCGGATGTCCTCCTGGAGATCCGAGCAGATCGCCCCGATGGTCCGGTCTTGAGTAGCCAGCTACTTCCTAAGACGGGTGGCAACACCCGATATACACGACTGGAAATGCCCTTAGCTGCGATGGAAGGCTACCACGATTGGTATGTGGTTGCCCGCAATCAAAACGAAACCGAAGCCGATGGATGGCGGGTACGTCTGGACTGGATCTATTTTCAGCCTTCGGAATTAGGGAATTAGGGAATTAGGGAATTAGGGAAAATAGCCACCAATTTACCAGTCCCCAAATTAACCAACTCACACATTCCCCAGTCAACCAGTCACAAGTGTACAAATCCTTATCATCTAAGGGATACTCAAAAAATAACTTGGACCTTTTCACTCGTTCTTTCTTCCCATCTCTTCGTCAAGGCTCATCTTTGGGTCCCTTCTTCCCAAAGTTTCGCGATTTGGCCCGCCAAATTCGGTTTTTCTTCCTTGATCTGGAAAGAAATATCTACGCGAAAAGAGGAAGTTATTTTTCAAGTCTCCCTAAGAGAAAAATGGGGACGCTTCGCTACCGAGGTGTGCATCCCTAACGGGCTGCAGGTGTCGGACGACAGGAATTCATGAAACCGAAGCTAGCGATTCAAATCTCAGCTTCGCTACCGAGGTGTGCATCCCTAACGGGCTACAGGTGTCGGGCGATTAGTATTCATGAAACCGAAGCGCGATAGCGATTCGAACCTCGGTAGAAATATCCCCATCCAACGGATCATCCAGGCGCATAGCGACTGGCACCTACAACGAAAAAAATCCTAGCTACCAACCAATAAGCCCCTTGAAACCGAAGCGCAATAGCGATTCGAACCTCGGTAGAAATATCCTAATCCAAAGGATCATCCAGGCGCATATCGATTGGCACCCACAACGAAAAAAATCCTAGCTAACAACCAATAAACCCCTTGAAACCGAAGCGCGATAGCGATTCGAATCTCGGTAGAAATATCCTAATCCAAAGGATCATCCAGGCGCGTAGCGACTGGCACCTACAGCGAAAAAGAAACCCAAGCTACCAGCCTATAAGCCCCTTGAAACCGAAGCGCGCTAGCGATTCGAATCTCGGCAGAAATATTCCCATCCAAAGGATCATCCAGGCGCGTAGCGACTGGCACCTACAGTTCCCGCTCCATGCTCTCCACCAGGCGCTGGGCCATTTGCTCCAAATCCAACCCCAACTCTCGATTGCTGGCAAGGGTCTGCTGAACGAGCTTCGGTGGCAAGGCTTCTGCCCCGTGCATAGCCCCCAGAATCGCTCCGGTAACCGCCGCCGTGGTGTCGTTGTCCCGCCCAAAGTTGATCACAAATTCCAACGCCAACTGGAAATCAAAATCGGTGATCATCAGCGCCGTCAGGTTGACGAGGTGAATTTCCGCCGGATGAAAGGGATAGGAGCGCAGGTTATGATCCAACTGCTGGTAGGCGGTGGACCATTGGGCGTAGCGAATCGAATCAGCTTGGGTCTTGAGTGGTAAGGCGAGTTTGACTGGCGGATCTTTCAGGACGTCGGCTGGATTCACCTCACGGGCGGTAGCCACGAGATAGCGCGCTTCCTGAAAGAGTTTATAGGCGGTGCGTCCAACCAATCGGGAGCGAAAATAGCCCCTCGGGTCCACCGAACGCATCACGCCCAGGATGGAATCTGGGCTGCTTTGGGGATGCATCGCGGCAGCCACCAAACTAGCCGTGAGTCCGCTGATGTCCTGCGCATAGCCGAGGTCATAGGCATTGATGGCAAAGGTCTGTTCGTAGGCCCAGGCCGGATCACCGGGATACATCACCCCCACCATGGGAGACCACAGCATCCCAGCGCAGACCATTTCTCCGCCATAAAAGCGGTTCAGGGCATCTGAATAGGCTTGCAAATCGCCTTCTTCATAGGGTTTGGCAACCATCGCCCACTCTTTCAGCCAGAGCAATTCCCTCATCTGGGCTTCGTAGGGCTCGCTTTCGTAGGCGTCGATTTGTTTGAGGCCAGAGAGCCCCACCTCGTAGCGTTGCCGAATGAGGCGAGCAAAAGCTTTGCCGTCCAATTCTGCTTGACGAGCTTGAGGTCGCTCGCTTTCTCCTGTAAAAAAATCCACCATCAGGGCTTTCCAGCGGGTGTCGTCCGTGGTGCTGCCCGCCGAAAGGTTGTAGCCCCAGGTACCTTCGGCGGAAGGTTCCCGCACCATCGAATCCAGTTGGTCGATGTGGCCAAATTCTACCTGCATGGCGTGGCGACTCCACATTTCCGTGGGTGCGCCCATCGCATCCCCGATGGCTGATCCCACCAAGGCTCCTAACACTTTGTCGTAGAGCTGATCTGCTGGCATTTCGACGATTTGCATGGCTTCGGGTACTTCTGGAGATTGATAGGTCGGGACATCATTGGAAGCAGATGGCTCACAAGCAATGAGCCCCAGCAAGGCTAGGAGAAAACACATTCTCCCAGACATTTTCTGAGCACCTTTTGCATTTCTTTTGTCCAAACTTGGTGTCGCCTGCCGCGGGCCTAACTTTTTGTACGCACAAAAAGTCAGCAAAAAAGCGCCGAAGTCCCAGCCCAACTCCCCTTTCCGCCCCAACCTCGGACTTCGTGGCCAACCCGCCTTTGTGGTCAAAGCTTTGCAAAAAATCATGATTCACCATGTTATTCAGGAGTATGAAGCAGCCCTCTCACGTCTCAATCACGCTTCATAAGGTTCTTTCAGATCAGTGGCGTTGCGATAGAGGTCCGCCATGTGGATGCTGCCTTCCATGCTCTGGAGGGAGAATGAATGATCCAATCCCACCACTTCCTGCATCTCCCAGATATTTTCGTCCTTTTTGAAGAACAGATTCACCACAGGTCGGTGCTGGTCGATGAGGATATACTCTTTGAAAGAAGGCAAGCCTCGATACAGGCGAAATTTTTCGCCTCGGTCATAGGCCTCGCTGGTATCGGACAAGACTTCTGCGATCAGGATGGGGTTGGTGATGGCGTGTTCATCGTAAGGGCTGGTTTCTTCCTTGCCGCAGACCACTGAGGCTTCTGGGGATAAGAAACGTCGGGAAGCATCCAGAAAGATTTTGACATCGCCATTGAAAGGGGTGCAAGGATTGTTCCTGCAAATCAGATTGAGTTCAGTATTGATGGCATTGCCGAGGGTCCCATGATTCCGAGTTCCCCCCGCCATAGCAAAGATCTCTCCCTGGTGAAATTCATGCCGGACTTCAGCAGTTCTTTCGAACTCTACATACTCGGCGATGCTCAATTTTTGTTGGAGGACTTTTTCACCCATGACGAAGATCTTTCCCCTAAGATACGAAATGGTGGAGATTTATAGGATGGAGAAACCACAAGGCACCCTATTTTCAAAAATCTTCGGTTCCCTTGTAAGAAGTGGTCTCCTCGTGATACCAAGACTATAGAACTTCTTTTCAGGGAAGATTATGGTACTCAGGAGTTAGTCATTTATGGAAGCCGCGTTTCTCTCATTGATCGAAGCCAACCAGCACCGAATCGTTCGGATTTGTCGGTACTACTGCCGGGAGGAAGAGGTGCGCAAAGACCTCTACCAGGAGATCGTGTACCAGGCGTGGCGCTCTTTTCAAGGCTATCGCGGAGAGGCCAAGGCCAGTACCTGGCTCTATCGAGTCGCAATCAACACGGCATTGGTTCACCAAAGGCGGAGTCAAAAACGCCGAATGGCTCGAATGGAGCAGGTGCCAGAACCTTCTATTTCGCCAGACCTCGCCGCCAACTTGGACCAACAAGCCCGCCTAGACGCACTGAGAGCCGCAATTGATGCGCTTCCCTCCCTAGACCAAAGCCTGATGCTCCTCTATTTGGAAGGCTGTGCTTATCGGGAGATGGCCAAAATCCTGGGCCTCAGCGAAAGCAACGTAGGCGTGAAACTCAACCGCATCAAACGAAAACTCGGTCAACAATTGAATCCTTCTTCAACCTCGGAATCCTCATGAATCACTGGGACGACATACAGCAACAATGGCAGACGCAACCCACAAAAACGGAGGCGGAACAACACCTGAATGCCGATGCCATTCGAAAGCAATTGCAGCAGCGAATGGACGAATTTGCCGTGCTGAACGATTCACCGGGCACGCTACTCACCGGAGCGATTGTCCTGGGACTGCTTGGCTTGCTGATCATCACCGCAGCCCTGTTGGGCCAGTTTGATCCGACCGAAGCACGCATCTTTTTCCCCGTCGGCCTGATGATGATGGTGGTTGGGGGAAGGCTATTTCTCACCTACCGTCGCCGCAAGCAAGAACCGCCAATGGCAGATTTGGACACGCGAGCGTTTGTCGAGCAGTCCCTTCGTCGCCTGAAGCGGCATCAATTTCTTCAGCTCAGTACTGCCTTCGCTGGGGGCGTCATCCTCCTGTTGACCGGAGGCGTTTGGGTACAAGAAGGCTGGGAATTCGACCTACAAGAGATGATCGGCATCGGAGCGTTTGTAGCCTTTCTCATGGGAATTTTTGGCGTCATCCACTGGTGGAACCGCCATCACAATCCGGCTCAGCCCGGAAAGTTGAAGCGAGAGTTGGAG
>JBCCCJ010000331.1:0-6300 GCA_039033615.1 Bacteroidota bacterium | reverse complement strand
TTCGGAATAAACTGCCTCCAGCCTGTCCCGAGAATCGGGAAGGTGTTGGGGCGGCATGAAGCGTTGCATAGGACTTCGGCGGTTTTTTGCCTCCTTTTTTGCCGACACAAAAGGATGGCCGATTGAGCTTTCGAAATCCCGCTTGTCGAAGATACCGCCGAGCGGTGTGGGACAGGCGACGTCTTCCTTGACCAACAGAAAATCAGGAGGAATTCAAGAAATGTCCAGTGCTATGGGGTTGAGGCGTAATCCGGCTCCTCTTTTCCACTAAAAGTGTAGAAGAACCATAATTTTTAAAAAGGTTCAGATCGCCTCTCCCACCACTCATACAACCCTTGTCCTTCATAGCAATCTCCGCACTTCTCAAACATCCATAAGCAATCCTGAAAGTCGGTGAGCATGTGGAGGAGCAAACCAATTCCCAGAATCCGCCAGGGTTTGGGAAAGAAAAGCAGGATCACATACCCAATCATCGCCCAACCAGTGTGCAGCGGATGAAAGCCGATGCTGCAACGGTTCGCCTGAAAGATGGGATCGGCCAGCAAATGATCTAGGTCCACCAACATCGTCGCCAGGAATAGCAGATAGGCTTTTTTCCAATCCGAGCGAAAGAAGATCCACGCCAGGACCAGCGGAAAACCAAGGTGGAGGAAATAGTGAACGAAGTTTTGCATCAGTGTCAATACCTCCTTACTGCGACATGATCTCTGGAATGTCATGGCCGGGAAGGCCTTCCAACTTCAGACCGATTTTGGCATAGTCAAAGGCCGCTGGAATGTCTCTCCCCGCACCTAGCGCATCATAAAATCCCGTGGCAAAGGCAATGGCAGTTCGGTCTGGTACGGCAGTGTTCATGCCAATTACATGTGGCACGTGCTCAATGATGGCTTCTGCCTGCAATTGAGAATGGCAGGCATTGAGTAATACGCATTGGATGTGTCCGTTGCTTAGGCTGAACAAATCACTCAGTACGCTGGCTTCCACCACTTTGGTGTTTCCTGTTTGATCTTCCAGGGCGATCCCTCCCGAGAGTTGTTCCTGTTCCAGGTTTGATAGATCCAGGCTGCGGCTTCCTGGCGCATCAGCGGGTCGATCGAGGGCCAGTCCATGACCTGAAAAATGCACAATGGCCGGATTTTCGTCTAGCATCGCGCGGGTGAGATCGCGGGGGCGCACTGCAAAGGCCTGTCCGAGTTGATAGCGATTCCGGTGCTTGGAACGGCGCAGGGCCTCACTGATTTCCCGATGCTCTTCCCCGAGTCTCAGTTTCCCGCTGTCGGTGGGATTGGCGGCGAGAAAGAGGATGTTCCATACTTCAGAGGAAACAGGGGAAGAGGGCTTGGCTGGTTCTTCGGTTCCGGTTGGCCCCATTTCCTCCCAATTGTTCAGCAAATCTAAGAGACTCGTTGTGATCTGAGCAGTTCGGATGTTGGCATTGTCAAAGTTGATCAGATTTCGGCGCTGCTGCTTCTTGAGATCATTCCATTGCTGCTGCAAGACAATGACTTCCTGCTCTTGTTCTTCTCCCATATTGGGTAAGGAGGCAATCCGCTTGAAAAAAACATCAAATTGGTTTCGTCTGATCAAGCGCTGGAATTCCTGCTTTTGTTCGTCAGTCATAAGATGCTGGGCTGATTTTTGCATGAATGGGATGGAAAATACGCATTTTCGATGGTTCTGCGGGCTTCCCCGCCTTCCAGCGGCCATTTTTTCCTATATTCGGAACATTCACCTCGGCACCTAGTTTCGAAAAAGCAGCCCCACAAGTCTTCTGTTATGTCAACCAATGCTTCTACTCCTCCGCTTGCCGACCGAAAAATGAGCGAAGATGACTGGAATGAACTCTTGGGTTCCTTACAACGAGGAGCCTGCGTGTTGATTCTGGGGCCGGGGGCGATTGTTGGGCCGGATGGCACGGTGTTGCATGACACACTCTGCCAATTGCTGGCCAAAGAGCTGGGGCAAGAAGTGCCCGATTCTTCCGAAAAACTATTCCACCTCGCTACCCAAATCACCCAAAAGCGAGGCTGGCGAAAGCTCCTCTCCGATCTGACTCGCAAGGCGTATCATGGGCAATCTGTACATCCGGCCTATGGGAAGCTGGCTCAGATTCCCTTTCATCTCCTGATGTCGGTGTCGCCGGACCAGTTGATTCCTCAGGCATTTGAAGCCCAGGGAATTCCCCACCAGTTTGGCTACTACAACTATAAACGGAACCCCGAACTAGACGGTCCGCCAAGCAAAGAACTCCCCCTGATTTATAACCTCTTTGGGGTGTTGGAAGATGAGGATTCCATGGTGCTGACCCACGAAAGTCTCTTTGATTTCCTCTTTTCCATTCTCAGTACCAAACGCCTTCCCCTGGAACTGAAGGACAGCCTGCAGCAATCCCTCAACCTGGTATTCCTGGGCTTTGATTTTGGCAGTTGGTACCTGAAGATTCTACTCCGGCTATTTGAATCGCACAACAAAGAAGTTTCCTACGCCCATGCTTGGCGATCCGACCTGCTGCGGCCAGATTTGCGCACCCTCTACCAAAGCGAGTTGTTTAAGCTTGATTTTGTCAATACGAACATCACTGAATTCATCGAAGCATTGCATCAACGCTGTGAGTCAGACGGCTTGCTGCGGGAAGTAGGCGAAGGGGGAGGAGCAAAAACGCTTTTTGAGCAAGTTTCTGATTTGTTGAAGAAGGGCGAAGTAGAAGGAGCCATTGATTTTCTCGACAATCTGACGACGGATCTGATGACGAAAAGTGGGAACAATGACCTTTTTACCGAGGTGGTGTTGCTCTCGCGTCGGCACAATGGTCTGATCAGTCAGCAAAACAAAGGCACCATTTCCACCGATAACGCCAAATTGGAACTCAATCAAATTGTGGATGCCCTCCTCGGGGTAGCGCAATCCATCGACGAATCCTAAGAACCTCCTACTGCTATGAGCGAACTATATCGCTATCCAGGTGTCAAACCCTTTTCGCCTACTGAATCCCGCGTATTCTTTGGACGAACCCAGGACATTCAAAAACTCTCCCGCTTTATTCGGCTGGAAGACTTGGTGGTGCTGCACGGGAAGTCGGGCCTGGGAAAAACCTCAATGATTCAGGCGGGGATGATGCCGTTGATGCAGGAGGACGCTAGCAAGGAGGAGTATTACGAACCCTTGCCCATTCGTTTTCGGAGCTATACGCCCCAGCATCCGCGCTTTTTGATGGATGTCTTCAGCGAAAACATTCCCCGAACCACGAGCTTCCTAGATGAATTGCCCACCAAGCACCTCACCCTCTGGCAAGTGCTAAAAAGCCGCCAATTGTCGGATGGAGAGCAGGCTCCAGGTGGATATTTGCTGGTATTGGATCAGTTCGAAGAATTGTTCACCTATCCAGAGGCGGAGGTAGAAATGTTCGGGCGAGAACTTGCTACGCTGTATAACCGACGGATTCCCAATGAGGCGAGCAAAGTTTGGCGGCGAGAATTGATCGTCAATAAGGCCCTGGCCGAAAAGATGAAGGCTCCCGGCATGAAGGAATTGGTGGAGTCGCCCGTCAATGTCAAGATCCTGATCGCCATTCGCTCAGATCGTTTCAATTTGCTGGATCGCTTCTCCGATTACTTGCCAGAAGTCAAAATCAACTCCCTGATTCTGGAGCCTTTTTCCCGAACTCAGGCGAAGGAAGCCCTGATCGAACCAGCACGGGTCCAGGGAAAATTTGCTTCCCCTCCTTTCACCATTTCTGCCAAGGCCGAAACCGACATCCTCGACTTTCTCACGGCCAATAACACCAAGCGAGTCGAAGGCTTTCAGCTCCAAATCATCGCGCGGAACGTGGAGGAAAAGTTGATGGAATTTCTCGATCATCCAGAAGACCCGCCTGCCGACGAAGACCAAATTGTCTTTGAGATGATTCCAGAAGCGGACGTCCCAGAGCATGCGGAAGTCAAAGAAATCCGGGGCAATTTCGGGAACATCTTGCGCCGCTACTACGACGAGCAAATCCAAAAGCTGGAAGAGCCAGGCATCATTCGGACCGCCAGAGTCTTGATCGAAGAAGACCTCATTGCCGAAGAACGCCGCATCAGCCTGGACCGGGCCGCGCTGCGGGAAGAGGTGACGGATGAGCTCCTGGAAAAGCTCGTAACTACCCGCATCATTCGCCGAGAGCCGAATAACCTGGGCGGCTTCAGTTTTGAAGTGAGCCATGATACCCTGATAGAGCCGATTCTGGAAGCCAAAGCCGAGCGAGGGGCCAAGGAAGATCGGGAACGACTCTGGCAGGAGGCCAAAGCCGCTCAGCTTCAGCGCCTGGAAGAAGAGCAAAAGGAACAGAAAGCCCGCTTCAATCGGCGATTTGTCAGTACGTTGGTGGTGGCCCTGGTGCTGATCAGCGGACTGACGGTGATTTTGTATCAGTTTTGGCAGGTAGAAGGGAAACAGGGCGATGTCTTGGAAACCAAAAACGAGGCGCTGGAGTCTCAGCGCAAGGCATTGGGGATGCTCACGGACACGCTACAGGAACAGCAAAATATTCTCAAGGGGGTGTTTGGGGTTTCGGATGCCGAATGGGATACGTTGATCAGGAGTTGGCAAAACAAGTCCGATGCGGAGGTGAAAGCCGAAATCGCCAAGTACGACTACACCCTGATCGAAAAAGAACTGGAAGAAATGCTGTCAGGCTATCAGGTTCGCTCCAAGGTTTTCAAAGAGTTTGACAAACTCCACATCCGCATGCACGTGTACGACCAGAACGTGCTGCCGCTCTCTGGTGGTCGGCTGCAAATGGTCGAATCGGTGGGCAGAATCCTCGCCAAGCCAGACTATCGCCTCTATGCCGTGCTGGTCGAAGTCCACACCGACGACAGCGGAGATGACTTCGCCAATCTCAGCATCAGCGCCACCCGCGCCACCGAAATTGCCGAAAACCTCCGCTTACAAGGCGTCAACGCCACCCGCATCACCGTCAAAGGCGTCGGGGAAAGCCAGCCCGTCCTGCCCACCTCCAATCGCCGCAACCGCGCAGAGAACCGTCGGGTGGAGATTGTGTTGACCGTGCCGAAGGAGATGGAGTGATTGCCGTAAGGCGAAATTGCATTTCGCATCATACTTCTAGTCATTTTTTAACAAGAACCTTGTGCTTCTGTTGTCCAAACTGGGTGTCGCCTGCCGCGGGCCATCCTTTTTTGTCGGCAAAAAAGGATGTAAAAAACCGCCGAAGTCCCATGCAACGCTCCATGCCGCCCCAACACCTCGGACTTCGTGTCCAACCCGCCTTTGTGGTGATGGCTCCGCCAATCATCATGATTCCCATTTTGTCCAGCAGTATGATTCCTCAAATGAGCCAGTAGCCACTCAGCCTGCCTCTCCCTCCATCGCATATTCTACCCGCATCCGCTCTACCTTCGCCACAATTTCTTCTACGGTCTCTTGGAGTTCCGGTGGCATGCGCAGATAATCCGCATAATGCTGATCCTGAAGGTAATACAGCACCGCATACCAGATGGGTTTGAGGCGGTCTTTGAGTTGGAGTCCGTCCGCTTTCTGATCCGTAAAGTATTGGTACAGGTATTCAAATTGCTTCTTGGCTAGAAGGAGGTATAACAATAACAGGTAATCCTCATCCTCAAAATTATTTTCGAAGTAACCTTGGTCGTAAAGAAGGCCATCTACGAGAGGTTTCGCAGTTGGAAAATCTTCTTGCCAAACGAGTATGATCGCTAAGGTATGCGCCACATTATTATCGGAATTCTCCTGATAGGCAGCCTCCGCATATTTTCGAGCTTCGTTTGGCTTCATTTTTCTCTTCACATACATCCACGCGAGAAAATTCATCACCTCGGAGGATGATTGTTCGATGGCTTTCAGGTACATCTGCTCAGCGCGGTCGGGATCATTGAGATGTTTATGGTAGAGAGTGGCAAGCATCCGTAACCCTTTTGGCTCATCATGTTTGCGATATTCTTGATAATATTTCTCTGCTTTGGGGTAGTTTTTTAGCTTGTCTTCATACATCCAGCCGAGCAAACGAATCGCTATATAATGCCCTTCCGAGCTGGCTTTCAGGTAATACTCCTCCGCTTGTTCATATTGTTGGTGATGGTCACGGTACAAATCAGCTAAATTAACCCAAGCATATGTTTCTCCTTTTTCGATGGCTTTTTGGTAATATTCCTCTGCTTTGGGATAATTCTTGAGCTTGTTGGCATACATCCAGCCGAGTAAACGAATCGCTTCATGATGTCCTTCCTCTGCCGCTTTTAGGTAATACTCCTCCGCTTTGGGGTAATTCTTGAGCTTATTTGCATA
>JBCCCJ010000330.1:0-6304 GCA_039033615.1 Bacteroidota bacterium | reverse complement strand
TTCAGGTTTTCGGATTATGTACGCAAAGGGATTTCGACAAAAAAAATGAGCCGGACAAGGGTCCGGCTCCAGAGTTGTTGTATGGTGTCTTACGCAAGATCAGCTTGCAGCGTGCAGTTGACGATATAGGTGAGGCGTAGCGCCGAAGTTCCGCTTAAACAGACGACCAAAAGAGCTGCTATCTTTCAATCCTACTTCATGACAAATCTCATGAAAGGTCTTGGAAGAGTGAATCAGCAGTTGGCTGGCAGCTTCCAGTCTTTTGGCAATCAAGTACTGCCGGGGTGTCTGACCAAAGGCTTCTTTGAACAAGCGAATGAAGTGAAACTTAGACAGACAAGCCACTTGGGCCAGGGTATCCAGATCCAAAGGGGAATCCAAGTTTTCATGGATGTAGTACCTCGCCTGACAAAGCCGACGGAAGAGTTCCCGACGGGTAGAAAGCTTGGCTGAGGTAAGGTTGTTGATTTGCTGGTGAATGATCAATTGATGATTCACTAAGCTTTCCACCAACTCTTCCTGTCCAAGTACATCTATCAAGGTTTGGCGGGAAGCGTGCCCCTCCATCTGGCTGACAGTTTGAGCGATGAGTTTGCCCAAACCGCTGCCGTACATGGGGTAGGTTTGCTCGATCAGAAACATTCGGTCGTTTTCAATCAGCCCTTCTGTCAAGGACTGAGTAACCGACATGGTACGAAGGGCTTGCTTGAGGTCTTTGACTGCGATTCGAAAACTGATTCCAAAAGCAGATTGACTGGTAGCATTGATTTCTACCTCCTGAAAGGGATTGATCAGTGCAAATTGATTGGCTTCTACTACCAAACGTTGTCCATCTAGCTTGACTTGCTCTTTTCCTTCCAATACATAGCGGATCACATAATAGGATGCGTAGAAACTGGAGGGAGAAGAGGAGCCACGATGAAGAGAATCACGGATGGGTCCCTGTGAGAGGAGAGGAGCCTTGCCTTGATCAGCAGATAAAGGGTGTGAATAAGAATTCATAATCGATCATTCTAGTTTAGGCTATTGGATTGCAGGACTCCATAATAAGGCTGTATTGCTAGATCCAAAAGGCGTACCATAAAATAACAAATTGATAATGAAATACTTACAATAAAATCATTTCCCCTCCCCCTCCAAATTGGAACAGTCAGTGTACGATATCGTACACATGAAACACTTTTAATGAGTTGCTTACTCCTTCAAAATCGACTGAAGGTGAGCGTTCAATTCTGCTGGTTGATCCAGGGGAATGTAGTGGCTGCACCCTGGAAGCGGATACACAGGCACCTCTGGAAATGCCTCCTGCAATCGCTTCATGTGAGCATACAAGAGCGGGTCACGATCTGCGATGATCAAGAATTTGGGGACCGCTAGTGCGCCAAAAAGTGCTGGCAGACGTAGCGTTTCTTGACTTCGGCCCATCCCAACTGGCTCCAGAATGGTTTTTTGCCGTACCCGCTGGGGCACTTTCAGGAAGTCTTCGACAAGTTGGTGAATGCGAGCGGAAAGTTCAGGATAGCGAGACTTGACATTGGTGCGCAGCACTTGCTTTAGGCCCAATCGGCTGACAAACATATCTCGCAGGAGAGGCGTGTGTAAAATCCGATCACTCAACGCATCCAGTTTCGTCTGGAGAGGATAGAAAATGGTATTGAGCAAGATCAGGCGCTGCAAGCGTTCGGGATGCTCGCTCGCCCACAACAAAGCCGGAGGGCCTCCGATGTCATGAGCCACCAGAGTTACTTTTTCGCCGGGCTGGAGCAATTCATCCAGCACAGTCGCCAGAATTTCCTTCATGGAAGTAAAGGTGTAGGTGTGGTTCAGCGGATGATCCGACTGCCCAAAGCCCAGCCAATCCAGGCTCAACACCTGATATTGTTCCTTCAAGGCTGCCACCTGTTGCTGCCACAAATTGGCATTGTTGGGCCAGCCGTGAAGAAAGAGGATTTTTTCCCCTTTTCCCTCTGAGTACAGGTGTACCTGATGTTCACGATAAGAAATAGATTGGGCCATATGCTGGAGAATTGGGTAGTGCTATAGAGAATTGATCAGGTAAACGGTTCCAGAAGTTTTCGATAACTCGGAAAAACCTGGCTGAGATGATGCTCCAAATGAAAAAGGTAATCCCAAATCAGATACCTCAGGGAAGCGGGGGATCCTGCCTCCACCGGATTCATCCCAATCTGATGAAAGTTGTGCTCCCGGGTTTCTTGTTGCAACGCTTCCGGCGATAGCCCTTCCACCAGGACCGCGATATGCTCATTCATCGCCAGGAGAAGCCCAACGATTTCTTCCAACGATCTTTCCTGGTAGCGATTGAGCCTCACCCATTCCTCCTGGGCATAGCCTTGAAAAATCAGGTTTGATTGAGCCTCTGCACGCAGGAAGCGCTGATGATTGTTGTGAGCAGAGTCAATTAGGTGCCCCAGGATTTCTTTGTGAGACCAGCGATCGGGATCAGGTTTGGCTTCCAGATCGGCTACCGGCACAGTAGGCAGGATGGTTTGAAATTGGGCCAGGATTTGGCGCAGGAGAGATGCGTAGGTCATGAGGTTATTAGCTTTGAAACAAATAGATGGTTCGGGGCAGGCTCTTGTTTCTCCAATTTACCATCTGATGGTCTCCGTTGGTATGATCTGCAATCACCTCAGCCCAAAACCGGGCCGCTGGTTCATTCGCCAATACAACAGAGACTTCCCATGTGCATGAAAATTGAGTAAAAACTTGTTGCACGACCTGTTTCCCAATTCCCTGTCGTCGATACTTTCGGAGAATGAAAAACTCAGCCATCACATATTCGCTGGGATACTCTGGCACCTTTCGATCCTGATTGAGCAGCACAAATCACGCGTATTTCCCTTCCACCTGAATGAAAAATGCTTGCCTCCCTTCTTCCATCCAATAGACATCAACATGGGGATACTCAAACAATCCATGCTCATTCACGTCGGTTCCCAGGTATTCGCTGGCATCATAGCAGTACAATTCCAGTAGGTGCCGCATGACGGTCTTGTCTTTTCTCTCAGCGGGGATGAGGTCAATGTTTACCTGGGCTACCATTACACAAATTCTAAGGGGATTAGGGAGGTCAAACAGGAAAAAGTTGAATGACTCTTTCCAGTTCGTTTATCAATTCTTGAGTAGGTAGGGAATAGAATTTCTGCTTGGGATCGTGATGCACACACAATTGGTCAATCTGGCGGAGTTCTTCTGCTGGAATCATGCCGCTTCTGTTCTCCAAGGCAGCTTGTACTTCTATTAAGATGTGCCGCCAGCCTGCCTCCAGGCCTTCCTTTTTCACCAACTCACATCCCAAATCAAGAGAACCAGTGAATATGCCCTGGAGATCGTGATTCATGGCTTCGATCAGAGCTTCTTTGTGCGATAAGATGTCTGGTGGCAATTGTGGACTCCGAGTCAAATGCGCTTTCAGATAAAAAGCCAATTGGCTCACTCTGGAATCATGTATCCAGGTGCTATGTTCTCCTGCTATCAACAAGCTATTCCCCATGTGGTTCCAAGGTCTAAGATTGGTTGTTAGCTCTACGAAACCTAGCACGCAAAGATGCTCTATGGACGATACTTCCCATCTGGAAGAACAGTTGGGAAGCGATAGGTCGGGTTTCTCAACAATGCCACTACTGCGCTGTCCTTCTGCTGCAATACATCCGGCGTATGCAATCTCCACTCCTGAGAGATTTCCGCTTCCCGCATCGCCTGTCCTCCCAACAGGCTAGTCAGCGCCCAATAATGGTATTCCGTTACCATGCAGCCATAATCGCAGGTCTTGTCGTCGTAGGAATACCAGGCATCATCGGGATATGGTTCTGGGATGGACAAAAATTGCCCCCCACGAGCGATGTCCATGGCCTCCGCAATGGCAGTTCCAGGTTCTTCTCCAAATACTTCGGGAAAAGCCTTGGCATAGCCGGAGTGGGTGATGACATGCCATACTTCTTCCAAGCTCGCATCAAAGCGTCCTTGCTGACCGTTTTGATGCCATTCAGGCACCGTCTCGTCTGCCCCCAAATCCTGGGCGTTTAGGCGGATTTGATTCTCGGTTTTCCACATGAACAAAGCCGCATCATGTGCCAACAATGTTTCCAGCAAAAAAGGGTGATCAACTTCTCCATCCTCATCATTGTCCAGGTATTGAGCCATGATGTTGGCGGCGTGAAGGAGTTTCTCGTCCTCCACCTCAGCATAGGCGTAGATGGGAATTCCAAAGACCTCTACTTTGCGGTTGGTTTTGCGAAATCCCGCATCCCGATGGGCCACTATCGTGAAATTGGGATCCTTTCCAGGGGCGATATTCTCCACCAATCGCGAATTAGGGTGACAGGCTAAGAGGCCAACAACCAATAGGGACAAGCATCCCAAACTTCCTTTTTGGAGCCTGTAAGAGGTATTCATAAGGCTTTATTGACGTTCAAACCATACTCCCAAAGTTCTGCCACTGTTTACCTCCAAACCAGTGATCTCCCCGTCAGCTCCCTGAATAAACTGAACCAAGAACCCCCAATCTGATCGAAACACATGCTTGGTTATTGGGTTCAAGTTAATTTCGCCCAACCAACGATGATGCAACTGGAGTTGTCCTGCTGCAACTTTGGCTTTGTACAAGGTTTCCAATTCCTCACTCCAATAATTCCCCACATACGCATTCAACTCTTCTCCTTGAGGTTCCCAGGAAGGCACTCTTTTCAACTTCTGTATTTGATCATCATACAAACTCAGCAGCATGTCTCCATTGCTACTTTGGGAGAAGACCATTTTCCCGTCCCAGTCCTGAATCCCAAACTCCTGTTGACCAATGGGCACCAACTTCGTTCCCCCTTCAAACGCAAGGCTTCCTTCTTGCATATTCAGTTCAAAGGCCTGATTCAAGGGGATTCCCACATATAGACCCGCAAAAGCTGTCAATGCTTCTTCGGGTAATTCGATCCGTTGCGATTCGATATCTGCTTCCTCCGTCATGTATGCTCCGAGTACGAGTTCAGCAATTTGTTCGCTGGGAATGGAAGCCCGCCCACCAAAATTGGAGATGACAATGATGCCCAGGTCGTGGTCAGGGTAATAGCTCAACTGCGTCACAAAGGCCTCATGGCCGCCCGTATGGCGATACCGTTTCAGCCCTCGATGGCTTCCTACCCCAATTCCCAGCGCATATTCAGCATCCGTGCCATCAGTGAGTTGAAAAGAATTCAGAAATTGATCCTGGACGGCTTTGGAAGCGATTCCCGGTCGCTGAGTATGGTGGAACCATTTGGCGAGGTCTCCTACATTCGCGTAAACTTCCGCCGCTCCAAAAATGGCGCGATTGCTTTTGGGGTTCATGTAGCCACCGCCTCTTTGTTCGGTATAGGATTCCGCCGGATTCTGGATCACTTCTCCCACATAGGATTCGATTTGGGTCCAGTTCATCCCAAATGGTTTCAACAGATTTATTTCCACCCATTCTTCGGCGGTGGTATCGGTAATTTGTTCAAATACCTCCGCCAAAATCACCCAGGCGGTACTGTTATAGGTGTACCGAGAGCCAGGCGAAAATTCCAGCTTGACTTGGCGGCGGACTACTTCCAAACACTCTTCCCTACTCAGACGATCTACCCCAATCTCCCTGCCTGCCAAATTGGACAGGGTATAGGCTTCTCGATAGCCACTGGTATGGGTCAGCAGATGTCGCAAGTGAACCTCTTCCTCAAATTCCGACCAGTCCTCCAGAAAATCATTGACTGGGGCATCCAGATTCACCCGGCCCTGAACTTGCAGCGTGGCAAAAGCGAAGCCCAAAAATTGCTTACTCACCGAGCCGATGTTGTACACCATATTTGGACCATTGGGGATGCCGTAAGCAAGATTGGCCAGGCCATAGCCTTTTTCAAACACCCATTCTCCCTCATGAACCACCCCCACCATCAGCCCAGGTGCAGATTCGTCAATGTCGTCAGCAATCATGCCGTCTATCTTTGCTTCGAGCTGATCAAAGGATAGGGATTGAGCCTGGATCAGCGTATTTCCTGCCAGAACGAGGCAAGAGCATAGGGCTAGAATAAGCTTCATAGGGGAATATTAGCCAGTAAGTGAGACTCAAGAATCATGTATAACGTCTACTACTTCTTTGCAGCACGGAGGGCTTCCAAATAGGGTGCTAAATTGTGATGCAAAAAGGTATCCAGGAAGAGGAGCCCAACAAACATCAGCAATACCCCCAGGGAAAGCCCTTTCCAGTACTCACCGGGCAAGAAGATAAAGAGGCCCAGGCACACGATGATCACAACTGTCCAAATGGGAGGTACAG
>JBCCCJ010000329.1:0-6307 GCA_039033615.1 Bacteroidota bacterium | reverse complement strand
GCCTGCATTTCGCGGCCAGCCATGATCCTTTGCATCGGCCTTAACTATGCAGACCACGCCAAGGAATCAGGCATGGACATCCCAAAAGAGCCCGTCATTTTCATGAAGGCCAGCAACACCCTCTCTGGCCCTTATGACGACGTGGCGATTCCGAGGGGCAGCAGCAAAACGGATTGGGAAGTCGAATTGGCCTTTGTCCTGAAAAAAGATGTCAGCTACCTCTCCAGCCTGGAGGAGGCCCGTGAAGCCATCGCTGGCTATTGCATCATGCACGACGTCTCAGAGCGTGAATTTCAGTTAGAACGGAGCGGACAATGGGTAAAAGGCAAATCCTGCCCGGGTTTCAGTCCGGTGGGGCCTTTTCTGGCAACCGCAGATGAAATGAACGCAGTGGATTCGCTGGGGATGGAATTGTATGTCAACGGACGCCAAATGCAACGGGGCAATACCCGCACCATGGTTTTCCAACCTGACTTTTTGGTTCATTACCTCTCACAATTCATGAAACTGGAAGCGGGCGACTTGATCACGACCGGCACTCCTCCGGGGGTAGGATTGGGCATGAATCCGCCACAGTACTTGACCGCTGGAGACGTAGTAGAGTTGACCATACAGGGGCTTGGATCCCAGCGACAAAGCTTTGTCTGATCAAGTTTCTGCATTCGGATCGACCAAGCCTTCCTCTCGCATCATCCAATAAGCCGTATCTGCGATGCTGGTGCCTTGGTGAGTCGCGGTAGGAAGGGCTAAGTTCCGTTGGAGTTCTCGCTTTTTGGGGCGATACTTGATCACAAAGCGAGCTCTGGATTGCCCCGGTACTGCCGCCTGATAGCTGACTGATTCGATGTCTTTGCGCAAAATCACCGGACTGATGGAGGTCTTGCGATTGTGCCAAAGGGCGTATAATGCGACCACCGCAGAGGCCGCCAGGAAAATCGCCAGGAAAAAATTGGCGATGAGATAGGCGACCAAGGCCAGGGTTCCCAACAGCACGGTGGCGAGCAGGTAAAAAGGAATGCTAACGGAGATGCCTTTTCGGTACAACCATTCGGCCATTTTTCCTGACACATCCGAACGCACAATCTCAATCCGGTCTGCATAAACGTAGCAGCTACCTTGTTTGAGGGGGAAAGATTTGGCTCCGGATTGCAATGCGGCAGAAATAAGGGGTGGTTATTCTTTGACCAAAGCGTTGTAGGCATCCATGAACCCTTGTTGCCGGAACAATTTTCGCTTG
This sequence comes from Bacteroidota bacterium, assembly GCA_039033615.1. Lineage (GTDB taxonomy): Bacteria > Bacteroidota > Bacteroidia > J057 > J057 > JBCCCJ01. Next base: position 5,070 of record JBCCCJ010000329.1, on the reverse strand, counting down.
ATGATCCAACGTTCCTCGGTCATTTGCCATCCCAGCAGATCATCTGGAAACCCATCCGAAAGGCCATAGTCCCACTTTTTCTCGATATAAATCTCACCTGGATCTAGCTGTTCGAATTGACCAAAAAAGCTTTTATCTCCGATGGTAATCCAATCCTCTTCCAGTTCCCGATCACGCAGGGAAGGGTCTCCGTACAGATCTACCCAAATTAGGTAATTGCTCTTAGCCAGATTCAAGAGGCCGCCTTCATATACCCGGAAAGTGGAATTTTCCAGCTCTTTGCCTTCGTCATCTTTGATGGTGATGGTATGGACCCCTTTCTCCAATTGAATCTTCTGATAGGCTCGGGCTTCTAGCGAATAGGTGAGCTCATCTATGACCACTGTCAACCGATCAGGGCCATCATTGTCGAGGTCGATGTTTCCTTGATTACATCCAAAGACAAGCAGAGCACTTACTGCTAGTAGCAACCGAGGAATGAGTTTCATAGAATTGATGAACAGTGTCCCAAAAAAAGTTAGCAAAGCTTCCACCGCCTTGATTAGTCAACAAATATCCAATACAACTGGGCAAATCACAAGCCTACGGGCGACTATTTTTAGAAAGACAGGAATTGATTCGACTTTTTGATCCATAAAAAGGGAATTTCCATCCAGATCTTAAAATCGCAACAGCTTCAGTCTCAAGGAGGCCTGATTGCCAAGTTGTTGGCGCAAATAAGCGGGGTTTTCTAGCTTGATCCATAGCCCGATGGGCAATTTGTTTTCGATCTCTAGCTCTTTCAGACAGAGGAAAGAATAGCCAGAGGGATTTTGGCGGGCATAGGTAGGAAGAAATGCCGGGGAGGGATTGGTGGAGAAGAGAGGAGAGTCCAGAGATTCGGTGCTTGGTTGAATCTGCTGGGTAAAGCTCATCACGCTATCAGGACTCATGGCAGAAATCTGCAACGACAATTGCTGCCCTTGCAGGAGGGAACCAAGGCTGCCCAAGGCAAATATCAACATCAGGGTTTTTCCATTCATACCTTCCAAATTCTCATGCTACTTTTCTATTAACACCCGAAGTTCACACAAAGTTTGGGGAGGAAGATCCACGTTCATGGTACGATCTCCTTCTTCGATGGTTTGTAGGGAAGTGCTCAGGACTTTTTCCGGTTCCATTTGCATCACCTGCACTTGATACGCCCCGGCTTGCAAGCGCAAACATTCCCAACTCAGCGCCAATGGGGAGTCATCAAAAGAAAACACTTCGGCTACCAATTGGGTACTGTTGGCTTCTTTTACCAAGGCAGCAAATTTCCTGGCCTCTATGCCCCAGCGGAGCGCGTGAATGGGAAAATACAGCGAATTGCCGACATGCCCGGTCAGGATCGCAAACAAGGCATCGGTATCCAGAGTGGGGAGAGGTTCGGCTAAGAAATGATTGAGAAAGTTCCGATGAAAGCGAAATACCCGGTCCGTCCAGCGAACATCATGGGTAAAGGCCGCCTGATTCATCGAGAGCGATTGGACATTTTTGGCGATTTCTTGCTCCAGGCGGTCTCGTTTTCCTGTCAGGAGAAAATGGATATAGCCATTACCTTTCTCCAACAGCAAGTCATCGAATTGCGGATCTCCGCTCAGCATACGATACTTGGCCCAGGCATCAGGCAGAAATTTCTCCATCTGGCTGGCACACCAGGTTTCCCCTCCCGGAGTCTTCGCGTTGGGGCTTCCTACTTGTTTCCAGGCCCGGTAGATCTTGGTCATCGAGAAGAGAGGGGTCAAGTAGCGGTCCTGTTGGGTTTTCTCAAAACACAGCAGGAGCGTATCCAGCATCATTGGCATGGCACTCGGCCAAACGTACAGAGGGTCATCGTTGTGGTTGCCAGGTCGCCACCAATCTTCGGTGAGGCCCCCTACCCTACCATCCGGCCAATGAATTGCAGAAGGCAGGATACCGGCTGGCTTGCCGTGTTCTTCCCGCGCGGTGGCATCCAACCAGCCTTCCATCCATCGCAGGACCAGCTTCCCAACCTGTGGATTGTCCGTCCATTGCCACAGCAACAAAGCGGGCTGAATGGTGCGGGGATGATATACTGTATCACAGGCTTTGCGGGGATCATCGCTGACTTCCTGAGCGGTGAAGTAGGTACTTTGGAAGTGAAGAAAGCCCCGCTCGTTGACACCCGTCCATTGGGTTTCCATCAATTCTACCAGACGTAAGGCCCGCTGTTGCCAGGCCGGATCATTGGGGCGCAGGTGCATCATCGCACTGCAGGTATCGGCAGAATCTTCCGCCGTGTGCTCTACGTCGGTCATTTTGCTAGTATAGCCTCCCCTCATGTAAGGTTGGGCGAACAAACTCTCCGCCAGGAGAGCCTGGGCTTTGCTCAGTTTGGGATCTTCAAAAGCGACCAGGATCGGCATCCACTCCCGCCACATCTCCACATCGTCTCCCCATCCTCCCCCAAATTGTCCATCTGGCAATTGCCGCTCATCTACCCACCAGTGCAGGATATCAGTCAATTTTTCCAACACCTCCCGCTGCTGCGTGGCCCAAAGAGGCGCTTGGGCAGGAGGTTGAAAACCCGATTCCCAGGGAATGGAGGTTCCCATGTACATACCGATCTTGGCATTCTTTGGGAACGCCTGCTGAGCGATGCCAGACAAGCGGAGAATTTCTCCCAGGTATGCCTCTCGCTTCTCGGGATTGGCCTGAATTCCTCCATGCTCAATCAACTCATGCGCCAACATCCGAGCGTGATACCAGCCCAGGAGTGGAAATAGCGGATCTTCTTCTGGCAGCCTCGGGAGGGTCCATTTCTCCGGGCTTACTTGTTGGTTGAAGAAGCTGTGTAGGTAGCGTTTTTTCCCCGGCGTGGGAGATCGGTCCGTATCGTAGATGTCGCGCCCATTCACCCATTGATCTACGACTTTGTAGAGCTCAGTCAGGGCGTTTCTTTGGGCTTGGGTCAGGGTTGGAAGTTCCAAGCCTTGTCTCAGCAAGTGAAGCTGATCGGCCTCTTCCGCCTGATTACCAGCCTGTTGAAGGAGTCGCTGTAGGTCTGAGGCAGGCTGGCAAGCCGTCCAAGTAGGGAACAACAAAGTGCCACCGATTCCGGCGAGCAATTGAGAGAGAATGGTGCGTCGAGTAGGCATGAAAATGCTAGGTTTTACCGAAAAAGTGAGAAGGATTAGCTCAGCAGGCAAGATACGGAAAAGCAACTGAAGGATTTCGTCCTCTCTGCTGCATCGGTTGCTTTCTCCTCATAGATTTGTTTCTTTGGTCTTTCACTCCTATCCATTTGATCCTATGAAATCAACTGCTTTTCTTGTGGGCTTCTTGAGCTTCTTTTTCATGGCCTGCCAACCACCAGCGCAGGAAGAAGCCCCCCAACGGCCCAACATTCTGTTCATCATGGCGGACGATCATGCGCAACGGGCCATTTCCGCCTACACCGATGAATTGATTCAAACCCCCAATCTGGACCGAATCGCCAAAGACGGCATGCTGTTCCGCAACAGCTTTGTAACCAATAGCATTTGTGCACCAAGTCGAGCAGCGATCTTGTCGGGCAAGTACAGCCACATCAATGGAAAATTAGACAACCTCGATACCTTCGACGGGGATCAATGGACCTTCATCAAAGAACTCCAGTCGGCGGGCTATTACACCAGCGTGATTGGGAAGTGGCACCTCAAAAGTGCGCCTCAGGGCTTCGATAACTGGCACATTCTCATTGACCAGGGAGATTATTATAGCCCGGAATTTGTGCACAATGGGGATACCCTGCCCCGGCCAGAAGGCTACACCACCTCCATCATCACAGATTTGGCGCTAGAAGAATTGAAAACTCGGTCGACTCAATCAGAGGAGCCGTTTTGCATGCTTTACTGGCACAAAGCCCCGCACCGGAATTGGATGCCTGACCTCCAGGATTTGCCGGGCCTGACGGAAAAGGAGTATCCAGAACCAGCCAACCTGCGCGACACCTACGAAGGTCGCCCTGCGGCGGAGGCTGCCGATATGCGGGTCGCCAATATGTTTACCTCTATGGACCACAAGCTGATCGAGCCCTATATCAGCGAGGATGAAAACAGTGGGGGCCAACCCAGCTTCAATCCTAAGCGAAACTGGGAGCGAAACCTGGATTTGCTCACGCCTGCCCAACGCGAAGCCTGGGAGCCCTTTTTGCAAGACATCGGAGAAAGTTATCAGCAAGCGGTAGCCGAGGGCAAAGAGCTAGAATGGCGCTATCAGCGCTATATGCAAGATTATTTGGCGAGTATCGCCTCGGTGGATCGGAACGTAGGTCGGGTGCTGGACTACTTGGATGAAAGCGGTCTGGCAGAGAATACCCTGGTCATTTATACCTCGGATCAGGGATTTTACCTGGGAGAGCATGGTTGGTACGACAAACGTTTCATGTATGAAGAAAGCCACCGCACCCCCTTGATGATTCGCTATCCCGCAGCGGTCCAAGCCAACTCGACCACCGATGAGTTGGTTCTGAACATTGATTTGGGCGCCACCCTCCTGGATTTTGCCGGGTTGAACATTCCTGAAGCGGTTCAAGGGCGGAGTTTGCGGCCCCTGCTGGAAGCTCAATCTCCAGACGACTGGCGCAAGGATGTGTACTATCGCTACTACGAATATCCTCATGGTTGGCATGCGGTCGCCAAACACGAAGGCGTGCGCGGCGAGCGCTATAAGCTCATTCATTTTACCGAACCAGATGAGTTTTTCGAACTCTATGACCTGGAAACGGATCCCACGGAGATGAACAATCGCTACGATGATCCTGCTTTGGCGGAAGTACAAGCAGAGTTAATGGAGCGCCTTTCGGCCTTACGCCAGGAGCTACAAGTACCTGATTGATCCGCTCGCGACTCGGTCAATTCCAGTCGATAGAGGTCATTGGTACACCACTGGACAAAAGTCCTCTTACCTCTTTTTGGCGCAAGCCTTCACCAGTACAGCGGGTTGGCCATTCCGATTTCTTCGGAATAAACTGCGTCCGAGGAAGGGGGCCGGATGCTGAGCTGGGCTGGGACTTCGACGGTTTTTTGCCTACCTTTTTCGTACGTG
>JBCCCJ010000328.1:0-6307 GCA_039033615.1 Bacteroidota bacterium | reverse complement strand
CTGGTCAACAACGCAGGTGTCGTTCGGTTTGAGGCGATTGAGGAATGCTCAATCGAGAGCTTTCGCCAGGTTCGTTGGGACAACAAGGACAATTGCCAGCCACTTGCCTGAAGGTTCAAGCAAGCAATCAGAAACATTCCCGTGATGGATAGGCTGCGAAACATGCAAGTCGATCGTTTTGAATCAAAGGAAAGGTAAGCGTTTTCCTTCGAGGAATCCAATCCACTTTTGTTTCCCTCTTATGGATTTACGGGGAAAGTTGGCTAGTTTTGGCACCCATGATCAAAGGTAAAAAAGTCGTAATCGTCATGCCGGCTTACAATGCCGAGAGTACCCTGGAAGATACCTTTCAGGAAATTCCCTTCGACATTGTGGATGAAGTCATCCTGGTGGACGATCAGAGCAAAGACAATACGGTCGAAAAAGCCCGGACGCTGGGCATTCACCACGTCATTCGCCATCCGAACAATCGAGGCTACGGTGGCAATCAGAAGACCTGCTATCAAACCGCATTGGACATCGGTGCTGACATCGTGGTGATGTTGCATCCTGATTATCAGTACACCCCCAAGTTGATTGAGGCCATGGTGTTTCCCATCGCCAATGGGTTGTTTCCGGTGATGTTGGGATCACGAATTTTGGGGAAAGGTGCCTTGCGCGGGGGGATGCCGATGTACAAATACGTCGCCAACCGCTTTCTTACGGCTTTCCAAAATATCCTCATGGGGCAAAAATTGGCCGAGTACCACACCGGCTACCGAGCTTTCTCTCGGGAAATCTTGCTCAGTTTGCCCTTGGAAGAAAACAGCGATGATTTTGTGTTTGACAACGAAATGCTTGGTCAGATCGCCTATGCAGGTTTTATTATTGGAGAAGTCACCTGCCCTACCAAATATTTTCAGGAAGCCTCTTCCATCAATTTCAAGCGCAGCGTAGTCTATGGGTTGGGTGTGTTGCGGGTATCGCTCTGGTATCGCCTGAACAAACTCGGCCTGATGAAGAGCCGTATCTTCGACCTGGACGATGGCAAAAAATTACCCAAAGCCCAACAACTGACTCAACCCCTATGAAACGCTTCTTTCGATTTCTGATCTTGCTCCTGCTGCTGGCAGTGGCTGGCCTTGCTGGTTATTTCTTTTTGGAAACCGGAGGAGAAAAACGCGATCCTTTTGCCTTTGTCCCAGCGGATTTCACCTACCTGATCGAATCCGACCGCCCGATCAAAGACTGGCAAGACCTCAGCGAAACAGAGATCTGGCAGTACCTCAAAGGCACCGATTATTTTGCTGACCTCACCGAATCAGCAGACTATCTCGATTCCCTACTCCAAGCCAATCAAACCCTGGTGGATTTCATTCAATTGGGAGATCTGCTGATTTCGGCCCATATGACTTCGGCTCAGGAATATGACTTTGTGATCCTGGTAGATTTGAAGGGAAAAGGGCGCAAACTCCCCAAACTCAAGCCCCTGACCGTCAGCTTATTTGAAAGCCTGGGATATCAGGTAACTACGGATGCCTACTTCAACATTGGCTTGTATCACCTCTACGATGCCGAATATGACGAGACCCTGACCCTAGCGGCAGTGGACAATGTGCTGATCGTTTCCTATACTCCCGACTTGGTCAAAAAAGCAATTGATCAATCCGAGAAAAAGAATCTCCGGGAGAAAGAAAATTTTGTCAAGGTACGGGATCAGGCGGATCGGGATGAATTGTACACCCTCTACCTCAACTATGCGGAATTAGATGCGCTTATGGGAGCTTACACGAGCGAAATCCCCGAAATGTTGGTGGGCATAGAAGAGATCGTTTCCTTCTCAGCTTTTGATCTGAGCATGAATGATGAGGAAGTGGAAATGGAAGGATTCACCAAGCAGGTGGATTCGGTGGCGTCTTTCCTCAGTGTGTTCCAAGACGTGGGCAAAGGCAGCATTCGGGCGCCTCAGGTATTGCCGCAGAATACCGCCCTCTATACCAGCATCGGCTTCGATGACTTCTCCGATTTCTACCGACGGTTCGATGGCTATTACGCTGAATCCAGCCCGGAGGAGCATGCGGATATGCGAAAAAACATCCGCCGCTTGGAGAACACCCTCAAAATCAATTTTGAGGAAGATTTTTTCAGTTGGATGACCGACGAGATTGTAACCGCTGTGGTTCCGACCAATCCTGAGGCAACTCAGTACGCTTATTACGCCATGCTACACTTTGACGATTATGATCTCGCCAAGGAACGCCTCGACTACGTTACCAAACGCATCGGCAAAACGCCGGTCAAGTTCGAGGAACTCGATTATAAAGGCTACTCTATCAAGTATCTGAAGCTGAGAGGGTTTTTCAACCTCTTCTTCAAAAAGATGTTCTCCAAGATAGAGCGCCCCCACTTTACCTATATCGACGACTACGTGGTCTTCAGCAATGATACCACCGCCCTCCAAACCATGATCGACGCCTATCTACAAGATGGTGTACTCGCTCGGGACGAGGCCTACCTGAACTTTCAGGATCAGTTTGACAGCAAGTCCAACCTTTTCACCTACCTACAAAGCGAATCACTCTATCACTACCTGAGTAGCACCCTCGACTATGAGGCTCGCAAGGACCTCAGTGAGCAGCGAGATTATCTGTTCAGTTTTCCTCAGATGGGCTTTCAGTTGTCGCCTTCCAGTGGGATGTACCGAACTTATCTGTATGGCGAGTTTGAACCGAGGGAAGAGGATGTGACCTTGTTGCGGAAGTAAAGTCCTCCTGGTTCTTCCTAAGGATTGAAAGCCAGCCTTGACGAGTTGCAAACTCTGAAACTCATTCCTCACGCGTTGCAAACGCGCGAGGGCAGATCACTGTAACAGCATCCAGGATTAGGGATTCGCAGATTCAGCATATTTTTTCAGTCCTTGTAGGTCTTTGAAGTGCATATTGCGGACCCACTTCAGGATGCCCCCAACATAAGCGATGAGGAAAGCAGGTTTTTTCAAGGTTTCATCAAACCATAGCTTTACTTCCGTCTCTTTTGCAGAAATGGACCTGAGAATAAATTCCAGGCGGACATCTTCTTCAAATGGTGCTACAAAGCTTTTCAAGAGAAAGCCAACCTTTTCATTTTCAATGAGGTGTGTGATTTCCTGGTACCCAAACTTTTTCCCTTTCTTGTTCATATAAATCGTGTGGGCACCAATTTCCCCGTCTTGATGTTGGACTTCACAGAGAGAATTGGTTTCTGTTGGCCAGGCGCTCCACTCCATCAAGCGTTCTTGAAAGCGAATGGCATCATACACCGTTGAGATGGGGGCTGAGATCTGGATGGATTCTACATACTGAACTTTTTTGGGTAAGAGCCAGATTAACAAGATCAAGGTGAGGATGATCCCAGAAAGAGTTCCAAGAATGATTGCTGTAAATACCATAATATTCGATTGGTTTTGCAGCAAAGGTAGGAAGCTGTAGCGTCGATTTTTTTGCCCTAAAGCAAATAATTATGGTTCAACTACGAAAGTAGTGGAATCATCCTACTAGACAAAAGTCTCATGTATGTGTTAGGGACGCAGTCCTCGCCACAACGGTGGGTTGGCCATCCCGATGAATCGGGAAGGTGCTGGGGCGGCTAGTGGCGTTGCATGGGACTTCGGCGGTTTTTTGCCTCCTTTTTTGCCGACAAAAAAGGATGGCCGGTTGAGCTTGCGAAATCCCGCTTGCGGGACAGGCGACGCTGTGCTTGGTCAACAGCACCCAAAGCTGATTGGAGAAATGGTCAGGAGTTATGATTTTCCCTACGCTCCACTAAAAGGGTAGAAGAACCATAATTATCTCTTCCTGGCCCTGATTCTACTCAAGGTACTTTGCGTAACGCCAATGAAACTTGAAATGTACTTCAAGGGATATTTGGCGAGCCAGTTTTTTTCTTTGAGAACCCTTTGGTAACGCTCCTCGGCTTCATCACTTTGAAAGGAAATGACATTCTTACTCAAGTTTACAAAGGCAATCTCCACCGTTTTTCTCAACAACGTATTGTAAGGATTTGATCGCTTGGCCAAAACATCGCTCTCAGATTTTTGGATGGAAAAAACTACTGATGCTTCTAGTGCCTGGATGTAAATTCGGCTGTTAGAACCATCCAAATAGCTTTCCAAATTGGTGAACACCTCCCCTTCGGTGCCGATCCACACTGTGTAGTCCATCTCTTCTTTTTCATAATACAGGCGGAGTGATCCTTTTTCTATGAAGAAATATTCATCACAAACCTGGCCGGCCCTTACCAGAAATGCTTCTTTGGGAAGTACGCGCTTCTTTAAGGAATCCAATATGACCGTAATTTCTTCATCTGAACCAAGGGAAAGGCGTCGAATGGTTGCTTCAATATTCATTTCGAAGTGGTAAAGGGGAAGTCGTTTTCTCATCGGGCTGACAAATTTGCTCTACGGAAATCATCGCTTGCCGACATTTCAGTTGATTCACAGAATTTGATGAGAAATCCAATTGGTTAACTGACAAGGTACAGAGAAGTTCACCTGGGTATTCGTCAAATGTCACAACTCCTTTGGTTAAGTCAGTTGGAGATGACAGTCGCGATGCGCCTGCTGATGAGAATCATCTAGCGCCTTGGCTACCGAAGTGGGCATCCCTCCGGGCTGCGATTGTCTATTGACAAGGACTTGTGGTGAGCGCCTGTGCTGAGCAAGGCCGAAAGTATGCCGAACCAACTCTCAAAAAAACGAAGCGCAATAGCGATTCGCAGTTCGGTAGAAATAGATGTCCTACTGAAAAAGCAGGCGCATCGCGACTGCCACCTACTGGGAAGTTCTCTTTTCGTTACATCTGACGGACACCCGTTCACCTGCCTGGGAGGAATGATTCGAGGAGTTGCAAACTCTGAAACTTCTTCCTCACGCGTTGCAAACGCGCGAGAGTAGGGAGCAGATCCCCCCATTTTTTCGCATCTTCGTAGGCAAACTTCCCTCCTATCAAAAGTCTCTTTGCCAATATCAGCCTTGTGGTTCTGCTCAATGTCCTGGTCAAACCGACTTGGCTATTGATGGAGATGAAGGCCCAGGATCTGATTGGGCATGACGATTGGGGGATGTATGCGGCCCTGCTGTCGTTTGGCTTTTTGTTCATCACTCTGTCGGACCTGGGGGTCAATTATTATGCGACCAAGACCCTGGCCGGTCAGCCGGAGTTGATGAAGAGTTATTTCTCCAATCTCCTCACTTTCAAAATCTTCATCACCCTGCTCTATCCTTTTGCGATGGTGGGGGCAGGCTGGATGCTTGGATATACCGAACGAGAATTGTATTACCTGATGCTGCTCTGCTTGGTCCATGGGGGCAGTCAATTGGTGCATTTTTTCCGCGCCAATTTTCAGGCGATGCAGCGATTCAAGATCGACGGCATCTTCTCAGTCCTGAGTCGAATCCTGCTAATCGCCCTTGTCGGCATCTTGTTTCTGACCAAGCTAGACGTAGATCGCTTCGTCTATGCCCGGCTGGCGGCAGTTTCTGTTACTATCATCGTGAGTTACCTGGTGCTGATTCGCCTCTATGGGTGGATGCGACCGCGCATGGACATGAAGCTCATCGGATCCATCGCCAAACAGAGCATTCCCTTTGCGCTGATGACGGTGCTCTACTCCCTGCATGACAAGGTAGATCAGGTGATGCTGGAGCGAATGTTGGAAGACGGGAAAGTTCAAAACGGCCTGTACGTAGCGGGTTATCGCTGGCTGGATGCCTTCAGCATGTATTTGTGGACCGTCCTACCGATCTTTTTTGCGCGCTTCGCCTTTTTCATCAAGGATCAACAAGAACAGGAAAAACTGCTGCACTTTGGACAAAAAGTCGCGGCTCTCCCCATGATCCTGGTTTCCGTTTTCATCTGGTTTCACGGGGACCTGCTCCTTTTTCCCTATGCCAATTCCACCCCCGAGCAATTGGAGGTGATCAGTCATTGCCTCAAGGCGCTCTTTGTAGCGGGCTTTTTCAATGGCATCTTCGCCATTTTTTCCACCATTCTCACCTCCACTGGCTATGAGAAAGTCATCAGTTGGATGGTGTCGGTGGCAATTGTGCTGAATGTGGTCCTCAACTGGATTTTCATTCCTACCTACGGAGCGATTGCCACTGCTTGGACCACCGTTGCTAGCTATGTGCTGATGGATGTGGCCTACATCTGGTACCTCCACTTCTATCGGGACATTCAGGTACCCTTCCGTCAAATTGGCCAGTTGTTTCTAGTGGGAGGTTTGGCAGCGGCCTTATTCTGGGGATGTGAGGAAGTAGGATTGGTCTGGTACATCAGCACCCCCATCGTCG
>JBCCCJ010000327.1:0-6309 GCA_039033615.1 Bacteroidota bacterium | reverse complement strand
CTTTACCTTTGTTGTCTGAATCAGGCTTGATTTGATACGCGATCCAGTCTGATGCCGAAGAAAAAATCGGTCTCCTCCCGTCCGGCACTCGGTATTGAATCCCGTCTGCGGCACTGCAGATGTAGAGGACATCTGTCTGGTTGTCTGCTTGGTAATACGCCTCAAAGGGTGGGGGAGAGGTGGTATCTTCCTCAGCTTCAGGCGCATTGTATAAGCGGTAGGTCTTCGTGTACCATGCTCCGTCGTCAGACAAACTGACAGCGTTTTTGCGCCATTGTCTGAGGTCGGAAAAGGAAAGGGCTTGTTTGGTTGACTGGGCAGTAAGAGGCCGGATGCTGGTGAGGATCATACCTACGAGCAGGCCCAGCGGAAGAAAAAAAGATAAGCGGTTGGCAGGAAAGGAGAGAAACAGGAATGAAGACATCTTTCGTTGGTTTGGGAAAAAGAATGATCTGGGCATAAGGGAGGAATGAAAGATTGGTAAGGCAGCTGCAAACGGCTGATTCTACTAATTGGAGACTTGCTGAACCACGATGGGAACATCACCGATTTCTAAGCCAATCTGGAGGGAATGCAGCGGAGGAGCGATTCATGTATGTTTCATCACATGCTTCATGCTTGACAAGTTGATCCCTGTCCCTGCGGCAAATGAAGCGGAGGGTTTGGGTAGGTACATCCATTCGAGCGGAGACTGAGGGAGAGCTTCCCTCTGATCATGAGAGGGTTTTCAAGGATTTTATAGACAGGGCAGCCAGGAAAAAGGGCTAGAAAGAACACTTAGTTGAGACAAATCAATTCCCGATAGAAAGACTCCCCACTCACTTCCCGGAACTCATTTCTGTGTCGGTGGTAGACGTGGGCATCTATCCGAATCTGGTCAATCTGCCAGGTATTCAGCTGAAGTTTCAGTTCTGCTATGTTCGAGTTCAGTAGGTAGGAGAGCAAGGAAAGATCTGGTTTGCTACTTTGCCACAACAGCGGAAAGCGCGACCGGTGGCGGGTAATTTCTGCATAGAAAGTGCTCAATCCCCTGGTATTGGCCTTGGTCCGATCCCCCAAGGCATCCAGGATCACGGGATTGTCATCTGAAAGAACAAAGGTGATGGCGGTGATCTGCTTGCTTTCCACCAAGGCATTGATCTCCCGCATCCATTTCTCCTCAAAGGTTAAAGAATTCCCCAGGGACGGCCAAAAGTATGCCTCATCTTGAAACGCCTTTCTGATCAGCGTTTCAAGATGGTCGGAAGGACAAATGAAATACAGATGCTTCTGCATACTTTTCCGTGAGCTAGAGGGGAAACAATCATCAAGAGGTCCCCTCGTTTCTACAAATCTTTCAACTCAATGACTTCAAAGTTTCTGGCATCGAAATAGTCATCGAGGCCATAATCAGTATTGATGATGATTCCCCCGAGGAGGGTCACCTTATCCACGTGAAACTCATTTTTACAAGTTTTCAAATGATGATGAATCTTCTCATGAATGAGATCATACGCGGTTTCCGTGATGGCCTTGGCTGGATTCTCACTGTCGAGGATTTGCGTCCGGTGAGGGAGAAGACTTTCCTCCAGTTTCATCTGCTGGTAGTCATCGTCCGTGATCGTGGGCGAATACCCTTGGTCTTGGAGGCGATCCAGGGCCAGCATGAGGGCCCCACAAGAATTCCCGGTATCTTCTTGACGTGGGCGATACATTTTGCCCAATTCCCCTTCGAGGGTCAAGCCAATGTGTGGCCCGTATAAGATGAATGCACTCCCCTCATCAGGAATGTGGTGGGCAAAAGCAGTCATCCCGGTTTGTCCAGCGAAGGGCAATCCGCCCAATCCGCCCATGATGAAGGGACCAAATAGCACGTTGAAAAAAGTCGTAGAAGGAACGTTGATATCATCAGAGCACACAGAAGTGGCCATCAGAACTTTTGAAATGTCGAGCTTGTGCTCAATTTGCATCTTACCGAGGTAGTGAATGGAGGTATCTTTGGCGTCCATTGCATTGGGGAACAATCCCTTTACCAGTTGGTCGAATTTTCTCTGTAGCATAGCCTAGTAGTTATTAGTTCGTTAGATAAAATAGGGTGAAAAATGATCTACTGGTAAGGTAGTAAATTCACCCTTGAATGCAAGATTGTCGCTTCTCCAAATGGAAAAGGATCAGGGGAAGCGCTGCCTCAGGGAGACCTCAATTGTCCCAACGTCCATCAAAAAGAAACGGTAAATAGGAGTTGTGATGCACTGGCTATGGTCTTATTTGGTGGTAGAAAATCTTCTTATTCTGCTTGGATCGGTCTATGTAAGAGGGGAAGAATCCTCTCATAGGCTCAGAGATGCATTGGTGTCGATTCGCAGCAAGAGCCGTTGTTCTCCTTGTTCTTCAATCGTCGGACTGCGATGCAGGATGGGCTGGCCTCCGGGGTAGAGAGCTCCTTTGAGGAGAACTGCCTCCCCGGTTCCTGCCTGCTGGATAAGAGCAGGGTCGATCTGGGGTTCGTCCCTCGCGGCAGCTCGCTGGTCTAGCGCTTCGTCTGGAATCCAAAGGGTGCCAGGGCCGACATAAGTACACAGCAGGCGGACATCGTTCACGTCTGTATGAAACTTGCGACACATATTTGTGCTGACAGTTGCCAGCAACAACCGAAAAGAAGCTACTTGGGTCGTTTGTTCAAAGAGTCGCAACAAGCCCGCTACATCGTCTAGGAGGGAGGAATGACCCGAAACAAGCGGGTTTAGGTAAGCGCTGAGTTGGCTCAGAATTTCTGGGCTAGATCCCGTCCCCCGAAACTCAATCGCCTGTTCCTCCATCTGCGCCAACTCCCTGCGTAGCGGTTCGATATCGCGTTGGTAAATCACAATGTTCCTCTCCGGCAAATGAATGGCTTGGAAAATGTTCGCCTCGGTACTGATGGCCGCATTGGCATAGGTGAAAGTGGAGGGGATCATATTTCTTGATAAGGATTGGTTGGACTGTAAGGAAAATCAGATGGCGATTCAGAGTCAGGGCATACCTACGAAAAAGAGCTCCCGAAACTCGGAATTGTCAATGCAACATGACTGCAAAATAGGCAATCTTTTCCCAGATGCAACAATGTTGCATGTAAAAATATCTTCAGGAAAGAGAAGGCAGATGCCAGAACGCTTTCGCTGTCAGAAGTCAGAGCTATCTGCGCTAGAAAGCAGCCTACTGTCGAACCGATGTATGCTGAGTGGAAAATGATGATCGGAAAGCCAACGGCTGCTTTCTTGTGCGGCAGATTGCAGATAAGGAGAGTGGGATGGGGGTGAAAAAGTCAAAACCGAAAGAGAAGACAGATGCCAGAACGCTTTCGCTGTCAGAAGTCAGAGCTATTTGCGCTAGAAAGCAGCCTACTGTCGAACCGATGTATGCTGAGTGGAAAATGATGATCGGAAAGCCAACGGCTGCTTTCTTGTGCGGCAGATTGAAGAGAAGGGGAGGTGGGATGAAAAAGTCAAAACCGAAAGAGAAGACAGATGCCAGAACGCTTTCGCTGTTAGCTCACTTTGTTGTCAGAAATTTTCTATACATCCCAATCAACCAATCAACCAATCAACCAATCAACCAATCAACCAATCAACCAATCAACCAATCCCCTATTTCCCAACAGTAACCATCACGGGAAAATGATCGCTGAAGCCTCGCTCCTGAAATTCTCCTCGGTAGATGGCGCGGCGCGGCATGTCTTTGGCGCGTCCGTCGCCACCAACCTGCATGAATTCGGGCCGATGGATGTAGGCAGAACCAATTTGGTATTCGAGTCCTTGTTCGTCCAGGAGGGAGGGACTGAGCAAAATCTGGTCAAAAAGATTCCACTTGCCTCGGTAGGTAAGGGTGCCCACCGAATCTACCTGATGCATGCGCCAAAAAGGACTGTATAGCCCATCAGACGGCATGCTCTCGGCGATTTTTTGGCTGTTGAGTCCTTTGGTCAGGCTGCGATTGAAGGGATCATCGTTGAAGTCGCCCATCACCATCAAGTGGGCATCGGGCGTGAGTTGGCGAATGCTGTCAATCAGCGCCCGGGCAACTGTAGCGGCTTGCATACGGCGTGGTTCAGATTTCTCCGCTCCGCCATAGCGACTCGGCCAATGGTTGACCAAGACATACACGGTTTCTTTTTTCAGTTTGCCCTCGACCAACAGAATTTTGCGAGAGGTATAATCCGGTTCGGCAGGAAAATCTACCTCTGCCGCGACGTGGCCCACATAAGTAAAACGGTTTTTGTCATACAGCAATCCCACATCGATGCCTCTCATATCGGGCGATTCTTCGTGCACCACGCCATAGCGACGTCCTGGAAGAGCCGCCGCCAAATCTTGCAGCACCGTTGCGTTTTCTACCTCTGCTACGCCCAGCACATCCGGGCCACCGTTTCCCATGCTGCTGATCGCCCGACTCAGGTTGGCGAGCTTTTGTTGGTACAGGCTGCTGTTCCAGCCGAGGTCGCTGCCTGGCAGAAATTCTTCGTCGATTTTATCCGGGTGATCGAGGGTGTCAAAGAGATTCTCGACATTGTAAAAGCCGACGGTCCACTCATTCTTTTGATTGTCAGGAGATTGAGTTTTTTGGCTGCGGCAGCTCCAAAGGCTTAACAGGAGCATGGAAAAGAAGAAAATGCGCATAAATGAGAGCGATTGGAAAGTTTAGCTGCAAAGCTACCACCAAATTTTTGGAAATCGGGAAAGCAATGAACCGGGTACATCAAATCTCCCCACGAACTAAAAGATGGCGGTACTTCTGCCGAAGAAACGAAAATGAAAATGAGTTCCTGCACCATCCTTTCGCCTAGGGCGAGCGTGAGGGGGCGAAAGGGCGGCTCCGCTAGGAGTCGGTCTGGAACGCAGTGGAAGACGGAGCAAGAGCGAACCCCGATAGCACCCGACCCCGAAGGCTCCTGCTGGAGCCAAGGGGGCACGCCCTCACAAACTTCAAATAGGTGTTAGTGGTCTGTCAAACCAAAAAGTTCGGGTTGATGCTATGTCTTTCCCCCCATCTCTGCGTTACGAAATCGCTCGCTTGGCCCGCCAAACTCGGATTTCGCGCCTTGATCTGGAACGAAATCCACAACCATCCCACCCGAATTTTCAATCTTGACAAACCACTAGTAGGAATAAATTTCAGCATGTGGCAGGCCTTCAGTTCGGACAAATTCTTTGTCTAAAGCGTTCTAGGTTGTACCTTTGGGTCTATTTAGAATAATTCCAAGTAAGCGCCGAATGAACCAAGCTTCTGATCCATCTGCCTCTCAGCGCCCATTGAGTGCCTTGTCCAAGGGAGCCCGAGGACAGATCAGCCGCATCGAAGGGACTGAACTGGAAGTCGCCCTCCTCAAGTTAGGTATCGCCGTGGGAGACCAGTGCAAAATCGCAAACATCGCTCCCCTGGGAGATCCCATCGCCATTTTGGTGGATCGCACCCAAATTTCGTTGCGCAAACAAGAAGCGGGTCAGATATGGATTCAACCATCGGCATAAGAGAACAAACTGCGGTCAACCACATAGCCCTGGTCGGTAATCCGAATTGTGGGAAAACCTCCCTGTTCAATCTGTGGAGTGGGCTGAACCAGCACGTCGCAAATTTTGCGGGGGTTACGGTAGAAAGTACCTCTACCTTCCTCAAAAGCAAAGGGCAGCCGACCATCAAACTGACCGACCTGCCGGGGGTAACTAGCCTATATCCGCAATCAGAAGACGAACGGGTGACCAGTCAGGTGTTGCTCGATCCGGCGCACCCTGAGCACCCAGACAAAGTAGTCGTCGTGGTCGATGCCACGCAGCTCCGCCGTGGACTGGCCCTGTGTACCCAAGTGATGGATCTCGGTTTTCCTACGGTCCTGGTGCTTAATATGATGGACCTGGTAGAAGCGGAGAAACTGGAAATTGATCTCGAACGCTTGCAGCATTGGCTCAAAATCCCCGTCTTTGGCATGTCTGCGCTGAAAGGAACGGGCCTCAAGCAATTGAAGGAAATCATCCGGCAGCCGGTGGCGCCAACTTCTCAAGCCTGGATGGAAGTCCCAAATGGATTTCGGGCATCAGTAGAAGAAATCGCTGGGCAAGGGCATTTTCAGTCCCACTATCACGCCTATATGGCGCTGGTTTCGCCAAGTAGCTTCCCTCAACTGACCAGCCCAGCTTTGGCGGAAGCCCGGGACCATGCCCAATTACAAGCCGAAAATTCGCAGCGCCTCATCTCCAACGAATGGTTGGTCCGACTGGATCGGGTAGATGGCATCCTCGAAGAAAGCGTTCGCTCCTTGCGGACGGACCCGCTCAGTTTGACCGAAAAAATCGACCG
>JBCCCJ010000326.1:0-6313 GCA_039033615.1 Bacteroidota bacterium | reverse complement strand
GCCAACGATCAAGATCATCGGAGCCATCAAGTTGTTGATGTATTTTGACGATCATGCTCCTCCGCATTTTCACATTTACTACAATGAGTTTGAAGCGCTTATTTCCATTCAATCGCTGGAGGTTCTGGCAGGATACGTCCCCAATAAACAACTGAAGAAAGCGGTGAAATGGGCAAGTGAACATCAGGAGTACTTGCGCTTGAAATGGTCAGAATTGAATCCCAGGTAGTCATATGAAATCACTGCGAAGCATACCAAGAATCCTGGCAATCCATTGGGTAGATGGCTTTCGTGTGTCTTGCCTCTTCAATAATGGAGAGTCTCGGGTCATTGATTTTGCCCGCTTTTGGCAGGAAACATGTCAGATTCCTCCTTCCCATCCGGCTGTTGAGTTGCTGCAGGATCATGGGAAATTTGCGCAAGTAGAAGTGGTAGGAAATAGCCTCGCTTGGGAGTCGATCGGCATTGATTCTCAGGACGAAAACGGGGCTGCATTGTTTCTGCCATATCAGCCTGATCCTCTGCGGCTGTTTGAATGTGGCGTGCCGGACCCTGACCAAGCGGTACAAGTAGGCTTGATGATCCGGCAAAGTCGTAAAGAGATAGGCCTCACCCAGACGGAACTGGCGGATAAAAGTGGGACCAGCAAGCATTATATTTCCCGACTTGAAAACAATCGAGCTGATATCGAATTGCTTACCTTGAAAAAGATTGTAGAAGCGGGCCTTGGAAAGAAACTTCACATCACCATCGAATGAATTGGAATATCCTTACCAAAAGCTTATGGGCAGTTGTGTGCCTGCTCGCACCTTTGAGTCTTGCTGCCCAAATCGAACGCCTCCCAAGCCCTGCGGTGGACATCCTCAGTTATCGCTTTCATGTGGCGCTGTCGGATTCTACGGATGAGATCTTTGGGAAAACGGATCTCTACGTCCGCTTTCCTCAAGCAGGAGTGGGTAGCTTGGGCTTGGATTTGGTAGGGCCGAGAGGCAATCGGGGGATGACCGTGAATCGGGTACAGATTGGTGAGACAGCGGTGGAATTTGTGCAGCGAGGCGATCGGTTGAATGTACAGGTGGGAAAGACAACGATAGCAGGAGATACCTTGATGGTATCAGTTGAATATCAGGGCATTCCCAATGATGGCTTGATCATTTCCCAGAATAAATATGGAGACCGGACCTTCTTTGGGGACAATTGGCCGAACCGGGCGCATCATTGGCTACCGACGGTAGATCATCCTGCAGACAAAGCCTTTTGTGAATTTGTCGTAACGGCCCCGGATCACTATCAGGTGGTGTGTACGGGAGAATTGGTGGAAGAAACTGATCTCGAAAACGGTACTCGACTCACCCATTGGCGCAGCACGGTTCCCTTACCCACGAAAGTCATGGTGTTTGGGGCGGCTCGCTTTGCCGTCCAGTATGTGGGAGAAGTGGAGGGAGTCCCCCTTTCCTCTTGGGTATACCCTCAGAATCGGCAAGCAGGCTTTTACGATTACGCGATTGCCGCTCGCGTGATGGAGTTCATGGATAGCTACATCGCGCCTTATCCCTACGCCAAGCTCGCCAATGTCCAATCCACCACGCGATACGGGGGGATGGAAAATGCCAGCAACATTTTTTATTCCGAAACTTCCATCACCGGAGATCGCTCGGCAGAAGGCTTGATCGCTCATGAAATCGCGCACCAATGGTTTGGGAATTCCGCTTCAGAGGCAAGCTGGTACCACATCTGGCTGAGTGAAGGCTTTGCGACCTATTTCACCGAACTCTACATGGAGGCTACCTACGGAGAAGTCGCCCTGCTCAAAGGCATGCAGGCAAATCGGGCCCAAGTCCTGGCCTCAGCAGCTAGCAAGAAGCCCATCATTGATCCAACTATCACCGACCTCAATCAATTGTTGAGCACAAATGCCTATCAAAAAGGAGCCTGGGTGCTTCATATGCTCCGCAATAAGATCGGAGAGGAAGCCTTTGAACTCGGCATTCGGAAATATTACCAGCAATACCAGTTCCGCAATGCGATGAGCAGTGATTTGGAGCGAATCATGGAGGAGGTCTCTGGACAGGAGCTGAGTTCGTTTTTTCAGCAATGGCTCTACCAACCTGGCTTTCCCAAGCTGAAATTGATCTGGAATTACGACACGAAAACCAAAGAATTGATGGTGGAGGCGGAGCAAATGCAGGAAAATGCGCTGTTTCAGTTTCCGCTGGAAGTGGCCTGGAGACAGCCCAATGGGAATTGGGAGACCGCCACATTCGAGATCAATGAACGTAAGCAATTGATGAAAATAGCGGTGGATGATCCACCAGCCAACTTACAGGTAGATCCCCGCGTTCAACTGTTGTTCGAAGAAATGTGATAGCACTGGATTTTTTGAGGTAACCTTTTCCTGGAAAGAAGTGAATAGAGTTAGGTCTGGGACATATCGCCCAACGCCTTTTCAATCACGTGTGGGAAGATCTCCTGTCGAAGTGCAGGAAACTGGTCCTTCCAGGGAGCAAATAACAAGCATCCATGCCATTCCTAGAACGAAGATTCCAACCCATCACCATCATTTCCCTGTCTCGCCGATATGCGCTGATTGCCTTGGCGGCGACGTTTGTGGTGGGATTTTATCTGATTTTTCAGCCTTTTCAGTTTCGATTTTATGATTGGGGAGAAAAGCTCCAAGTCGCGCTGGGATTTGGGGGAATCACCGCCCTCAGCTTCTGGCTAACTGCCATTTTACTCCCGGCTCTCTGCCCGAATTGGTTTCGACCAGCAGTCTGGGGAGTCAAACAAGAGATCATCTGGTTGGTGCTCAGTCTGAGTCTGGTTGCGCTGGGCTGTTTTACGTTCAAAACGGGATTGGGCTTCTATCCTTTTTCCTGGGAAAGAGGCATATCGGCCTGGGGCGCTGCGCTCGCAATCGGGACCATGCCAGGAGGTGCCTATTTGTTGTATCGCTCCCGACACCATGAACCCCTGGCTGTTCCTACTGGCCCTTCGCAGCTTGCTCCAGTAGTAGAATTGTCTGCCGAAAGAGGCAACCAAACCCTTCGCCTGCATCCTCACCAAATTGGCTGCCTGAATGCTCAAGGGAACTACGTAGAAATTTGGTACTGGCAGGAAGAAAGTTGGCAAACCTTGACCCTTCGGACCCGCTTAGGGCGCTTGGCCGAACTGCTTCAACCCTACAAAGTCGTCTTTCCTTGCCACAGGTCCTGTTGGGTGAATCCCGCCTGGGTTGCCGAACTGAGCGGAACCTCTCGCGGAGGGCAATTCCGGCTCCTGAACCAAGCTGCTTCTTTGCCCATCTCCCGGACCTATTTTTCGGACATTCGCGAAAAATGGGAAGCCGCTCAATCCATTCCATCCTGACCTTTTCACCCCCAAGCCTGTCCTACCCATCCCCACGGATTGGAAAAACAGAGGAGTTCTTCTAGGTTTGAAGGAAGAACTACCTATCATGAAATCATTGTTGCTCATCGCCCTGAGTGGGATAACCTGGAATCTACTCATCGCTCAAAACCTTCCCTTTAGACTGGATATTTCCATTACCCAGGGAGGAATAGCTTCCCAATTAGACAAGGAAATGTGGCAAGTCGCCAATGCGGTAGGTCTATTCGAAGAGTACAGGTACAACCGTCGAGACATGTGGGATTATCACGATCTTTCTCTCCAAGTTGGCCTGCTTGCCTTTCGGAGCCATCCTGAATGGCGATGTGGAGTTTTATATCAGCGGGCAGCCACCTGGGAAAACCGATTTTACGACTACGATTCCCCGAATTCTTCGCTGCATTGGCTCGTACAACGGGATCGACGAGTCTGGGGTGTCTGGCTAGACAGAAGATTGTTTCCCGTCAATGAGAAATTGACGCACCGTTGGGAGGGAAGCATTGGGCTAGGGGTGAATGCTATGCGCTCCGCTAGTTTCCAGGAATTGAATGGATTCAGTCAAGTTTCAGGCTTTCAATTCATCGAAATTCGCCAGGAGCGAATGTCTGCCTTGTGGTACGGTTTCTCCTTTCGTAGCTCTCTTGAGTACTATCTGGCCCCTTTTCTTTCTCTTCAGGTCAGAATGGATGGATTTTGGTTTCCAGCGGTTCAGGAAATTCCCCCTCAACCAGATCCACCAATCGACTGGATTGATGAACCTCTGAAGCCTTATTTGGTACAATTGGCCTCGGTCAACATCATGTTCGGCTTACACTTTCACCTTCGATGAAAACGCCCCTTTATTCTGATCGCATGCTATGGCTTTGCCTCCTTTTCTGCATGCAGCCGCTTGTCCTTTTTTCCCAGAATCCGGTTCCCAAGGCCTTCCAACGGTCCTGGAACCGCCACCAAATTCAGGCAGAATTGATCCTTAGAGATTCCCAGATCATCAGGGGAAACATCTTGACCA
Source organism: Bacteroidota bacterium (assembly GCA_039033615.1). Classification (GTDB taxonomy): domain Bacteria; phylum Bacteroidota; class Bacteroidia; order J057; family J057; genus JBCCCJ01. The sequence continues at coordinate 1,920 of JBCCCJ010000326.1, read as the reverse complement.
CCAATCCCGAAGAGTTGGTGATCTGGACCGCTCATCAGCCACCTGCCTGGGAATGGAACCCGGATTCAGTAGTTCGGCTGCGGCCCGAGGACATTCATCAGCTCAACTTCTTTAGGCAGGCCCGATGGATGCAGTCTTCCTTGGAGATGGGAGGAGCGACCATCGCCGCGACCAACTTGCAATTGTGGCGTTGGGCAACAGATGAACCCTATTATGATGGAGGGGGTCCTGGTGCTGTCATTACCTTAGCTGGCCTGACCTCTATCCCCTTGATTGCCATACGAACTCGGGTGAATCAAGAATTGGTCATTGGCGGGCAAAGCAACGTCTGGGAAGCTGCTCAACCTTTGCTCCAACAGACCACCATTGCAACTTCTACCCCCCATCGTTTTCGAATCGATATGGAAGAGAAGGAGTTGCCTCCCTTTCAGCAGGTATCCAGTTCGAAGATTGAGGACTCCAAACCTCCCCTTCAGGTATGGGATTTTGGTCCAACTCGTTGGCACATCGGCTACGTCAACATGTTTACGAAGGTGGATTTGAAGGACATTCTCATTACCTATTTTGGTGCTTATTCTTCTTTTGGGTATCACGATCCGCAAGCATATGTTGGGCATGGCTTGGAGGCGGGCTATCAATTTCGACCTCGGTGGAGGGCAGAAGGTACGTTCTTCCGAATGGGACTTAGCAGTTTGGGAGGACCGAATGATGCTCAGACGTTTTCTGATTGGTGGGAGGAACCACAACCAGGGCCCTTACTCAACTGGCAGGCAAGCCTCCGCTTACACCATGGGTACGTGGGGCTTTCTTGGTTACCAAGGGCCAGATTCATGCGTAATCCCTACCGCTGGGAGCCCTTTCTTTCTTTTGGGGCTAGCTTTGGCGCGACTGTTTTCGAAGCAACCGCTCAGGGAGAATTGATCACGCAAGAGCTAGAGAGATTTCCCCTGGAACCTTTGGATCGGCGAGATATCCTCTGGGCACTCGGAGGATATTTTCGAATGGGCACAGACTTTTATCTCAAGCGGTGGTGTTCCCTCCGGCTAGCAGGGAGAATTAGCCAGGGTCCAAAAATAGAATTGCCTGCGGTCAGTATGCCTGCCATTGGATCAGCAGAAAGCGCAGCAATCGCTGCCCGTTCCATCCGATTGTTTCCCATTCAACTAGAAGGAGGCATCATCTTTCATCTGTGAGGCTTCTCTCCCAACCATTCTGTCGGGTTTTCGTCTTTGAAAATGTACCCACTTTCAATGTTTGTGCTATGAATTTGATCATTCGGCTGGTTCTCAATGGCTTATTAGTATTCGGTGCAGCCTATCTTACTCCTGGCGTAGCCGTGAATGGATTTGTCGATGCCATCGTCGTTGGCGCCTTATTGGGACTGGTAAATTTTTTTCTCAAACCCATCCTGACTTTTTTGACTCTGCCGTTGACGGTGATTACCCTGGGACTATTCCTGCTGGTGATCAATGGAGCAATGGTCTTGTTGGTGGATGCCTTTTGGTCTGGTTTTGCCGTAGATGGCCTGCTATGGGCGATTCTCTTCTCCCTGATTCTTTCCATCTTCAACGGCCTCTTTGGGATGGGATCGGGGAAAAAAGAAAAACAGTAATCAACGGTACAATTTCGCTACCATTTCCCCATAGCCATTGTAGGGGAGAGTGGGCCGCTCTTCCCCATCAGGGATGAGATACTCCCTTGCCTGGGACCAACGAGGATGCGGCACGCTGGGGTCTACGTTCGATTCAAAAGGATATTCTTCCGGGATGGCCTCATTCCAAAAGGTAGCGGGTTGTCTTTTAAGGCTCTTCTACACATGTAGTGGAACGATGGAGAAATCAAACGAATGACTATTCCAAAATTGGTATCGGGATGATTGACCAACCAAGGGTGTCGCCTTCAGCGGGACTTACTTTCTTG
>JBCCCJ010000325.1:0-6314 GCA_039033615.1 Bacteroidota bacterium | reverse complement strand
GTAACATCGTGGTAGGTGATCCTGAAGTTACGTTTGAATTGAATGTGACAGGTCTAACCGGGGGATCTGTTTCCTGGACTTCGGTAGAAATTTCCGGTACCGCAACCATCAAAGGTGTCGCTTATCCGATCCCTGCTAAGACTTTCCAAAGCAGTGCCAACGGAACTCGAATCTCTTTACCATTTACCGATGCTAATTTTAAGGACAATCAGGCGTATACGCTCGACTTGGAGTTTGATTTTTCGCCCACTTCTGGCTCCCCAACAGATATCTCTATGGCTGATAGTGGGACCACTGTCGATGACGAAACCAAGGCGAAATTGGAACTCGCTTTTGCAAGTCCTCTCCCCGATGCCACCACCAAGAAAAACTCTCGCTACAAAGTCAAGGCGTCCAACATTGTGGTAGGAGATCCCGAGGTAACGTTTAACCTGGAAATCACTGACTCCAATGATGATCCAGTAACCTGGACCTCGGTCAATATCGCTGCTTTTGTGAGCATTGATAGCGCTTCTAATCCCTTCATCGGAGGCATTCCTCTGGTCGTAATTCCTGCCTCCCAATTAGAAGGAAACAGCCAAATTACCCTGCCATTTGAGGACACGTATTTCGGGAATAACCAACCCTATGAACTCACGCTGGCTTTTACGGTGAATCCCATTCCTTTGGCCGATCCAAATATCCTCCTCCAGGTGAGTGGAAGCACGGTAGATCCAGAAGCTCCGCAAGGCAAAGCTCCCTTCACCAAAGCTGAGGCAAAGCAATTCGTCGAAAGCCGCCTGAAAAAGACCAAAAGAACGGTCAGCAAACGAGCGACTAGCAAGCGAGCTTCCAAAAAGAAATAAGGTTCAACTACGAAAGTAGTGGAACATCAGGAAGTTAAGTGAGACTTGAAAAGAGGAAGTTATTTTTTGAGTATCACTAAGGCCCCAATTACCCAATCAATTCTTAATGGCGTAAGCATTCACCACAAGGGCGGGTTGGCCACGAAGCCCGAGGTGCTGGGTCGGCATGAGGCGTTGCATGGGGCTTCGACGCTTCTTTGCTTACTTTCTTGGCAGCAAGAAAGTAAGTCCCGCTGAAGGCGACACCCATGGTTGGTCAATCATCCCGATACCAATTGGGGAAATAGTCATTCGTTTGATTTCTCCATCGTTCCACTACATGTGTAGAAGAGCCAGAAATAATTGGTCAGCATCGACCGCGAAAAGGAAAGGGGAGTGGCTTCGCTCCCCTCTCTTTTTGTTTATCTTGGGCCATGAATGTTCGCAACTGTATCATGTGCTGTTTCTGGACCCTTGCGAGTCTGGGAGGGCTTTCTGCCCAGGGGGGGAAGGCAGATCAATCTCTGGCCTACTTGGACAGCCTCGTTGAAATCGAAGCGAATTGGGAGCCGCAACTGATGAGGTTTCAGGAGCAGGCGGTGGAAGAGCAAAATTGGCCCACCTGGACCGAACTCCAACTCTGGAAAGCTGATATGGGCTATGGGAGTCCTGCTTTTCGGGAGGGACTAGAAGTCTTAATGGAACAGGCAGGGCCACAACTTCCCGCAGATCATCCGTTGTGGGGAAAAGTCTACCACGGCTGGGGGGATTTGATGATGTGGGAAGAATCCTATGACAGCACTCGCTGGTATTTTCAGCAAGCCCTGATTGCCTATGAACGAGATCAGGATTGGGCACAAATGGTTTCCATCCAGATTGGTCTGGCCGCGACGGCTTCTTATGAGAGCCAATGGTCAGAGATGGAACAGGCCCTCCTCGCCGGGGAAGCCGTAGCCTTGACGCATTTGGGGACAGAGGATGAGCAGGTTGCTTCTCTGGATTATCTCTTTGGCATCGTGTACGCAAACCTGGGCGACTATGACCTCGCCCTGGAGAAAGCCTTGCAGTCCCTGGAGCGCAACCAAGAAGGCGAACAGCAAGCGGAACAAGTCGATGCATTAGCCGCTGTCGCACTGGCATACCACAAAAAAGCGGATTATGAGCGGGCGGTGGAGTATCAGCAACAAGCCATTGATTTGTTTCAGCAATTGGGCCTGAGAGATACTGCGAGTTGGATCAGCCTCCTCAATAGCAAGGTAGCCAGTTTGTATCGAATGGAAGAATTTGATGCGGCCGTCGCCACTGGTTCGCAAGCCATTGCCTTGGACCCAATAGACCAGTTTGTTCGCTTGAAAATAGATGCCCTCAGTAACCTGGCGATGTCTCATTTGGCGCGGGAAGAAACATCTCTCACCTTGCAGTATTGCCGAAAAGCCCTCGCGCTCAGTGAGGCGAATCAGGGATATCGACAGAAGATCCTGCTCCACAATTTGGCCAATGCGCTTCGTCTCTCCGGACAAGAGCAAGCGGCCATTCCCTATTACGAGTCAGTCATTGAGCTTCATCAGCGTACCCAGGATGTGTACCATCCCAATCTCGCCAAGGCCTATCGGCATCTGGGCCTCATCGCCCGCAATCAAGGACGTTGGGCAGAAAGCCAACAGAGATTTGATCAGGCGATGCGGGTCCTCGCGCCAAGCTGGCATGTGGAAACGAGTGCGTTTCCCCCGCTAGATCAAATTCTCGCTCTGGATAACTACTGGCGTTTGCTTCGAGACCAAGCCCAGACAGAGTATTTGCTCGCCCACGAGGAAAAGAAAGAGGTTCATTTGGGAGAAGCCTTGCGCTACTATCAGGAACTGGATCAGTTGATTGTAACGATGTACCGTACCCAGTCAGACGCTTCCGTCCGGTTTTGGGCCTCTGAGGCGGCTCCCATTTATGATCGGGCGATTGAGGTAGTATGGGCGCTTACCCAGCACTCCCAGGATCAGGAAATTCTCCGGCTAGGGCTTCATTTTGCGGAGCAGAGCAAGGCCGTATTGTTGCGAACCGCCTATCAGGAAGCCAATGCCCGGCAGCAGGTCGATCTGCCACCAGCGGTATATGAGCATGAGCAACAATTGAAACGGAACCTGGGCTTTTATCAACAAAAGGCCCGCCGATTGACTGTCCAATTGCCAGAGGATGACGAAAGATTGATTCGGACCCGGCAGAAAGTGTTTCAGTTGAGGCGGGAATTGGAAGATCTGGAAAACGAAATTGCCGTCTCTTATCCCGATTATGCCACCCAAAAAGAATGGGTGAATGCTGCTTTGATCGCTGATATTCAGCAGCAATTGAAACAAGAGTCGGCCAGTGTATGGGTATATGCCTGGGGCGGAACGCACCCCTTTCGATTTGAGCTCCATGAAGCAGGTATCCAACTCCATCGGCTGACTTCGACGGATTCTTTGCAGCGATCCATCGCGACCTATCGGAGATTCCTGAGCGACTTTTCGCTGGCATCCGAGCAGGCCTTATCTCCAGAATTGGCTCTGACCTATGCACAAACCGCTTACGCATTGGGCCAGGATTTATGTCCCGCCGGGGCCTTGCCAAGGAAAGTAATCATCATCCCAGATGGAGGAGTCAGTTTTTTGCCTTTTGAGAGCCTGGTTACAGAAGAAATTCACCAAGCCCCCGTCAATCAGTTTGCCGAATTGCGATATGCCATCCAGCAGACCAGTTTTCGCTATGAGTACTCCCTTGCCCTGATGGAGCAATCCCTTCGGACCAACGCGCAACAAGGTGCTGGGATGCTAGCATTTGCGCCAGCATACGATCCAGCAGAGAGATACGGAGACAAGCAATGGCAGGTATCTTCCCTCCCCAACAATGAAGCAGAAGCCGAAAACGCAGTCCAATGGTTTGCCGGGGAAACTCGGCTAGGCACACAGGCAACCAAATCTCGTTTCTTGGAAGAAGTGGACGCCTTTCAACTGTTGCATCTTGCCATGCACGCGGTCAGTGATCCCCAAGAACCCTTGCAGTCGGGGCTGATTTTTAGCAGTACCGGGGAACATAGCGACGTGCTGTATGCGCACGAATTGTACGCCCTGCGCCTGGGGGCAGAATTGGCGGTCTTGTCGGCCTGTGAAACGGGAACCGGACAATGGCAGGAGGGAGAAGGGGTGATGTCGCTGGCCCGAGCCTTCAAGCAGGCTGGGGTAGCAAACGTCCTGATGAGTTTGTGGCAGGCCGAAGATCAAAGCACCCAAGAGATCATGGGCCAATTTTATGCCCAACTGCGCCAGGGAATGGGGAAAGCCGAAGCCTTGAGAGCGGCCAAACTGACCTATCTGAGAGAGGCCCGGGTTGTGCATCCCTTTTTCTGGTCCTCCTTTGTTTTGGTAGGGAATGACCAACCCGTGCAATTTCAAGCCGAAACTTCCTGGCAGTGGTATGTATGGGTGATTTTGGGCGGGTTGATTGGAGGAGTAGGAAGTATCTGGTATCGACAAAGGGAGCGAAACAAGCGTTGAGATAGGGGCGAAAAAAAAATATGTGTAAGTTAGAAGAGCCTCCTTTGCTTCAGAAAAGGGAACATTCTCCGAATTCACCCTTTTCCTTATCTCTTCTACTTTCTAACCACACCAACTCATGAAAACTCATGTGCGTTACCGCTTATGGTTTGGCTGTTTGCTGCTGATTTGGAATGCCCAGGCTTTTTCCCAACCCCTCAATGATGATCTTTGTAACGTCATTCAACTGACGGTCGATGTCAGTTGTGGCGGCATTCCCAACGGGGACATTACCGATGCGACAAGTGAACCTAATGAGCCTGGGAACAGTTGCATTGCTATTCCTCCGATCAATTCTGTCTGGTTCGGTTTTGTCGCTCCGGCCTCTGGGCTGGTCGATATCTCTGCGGATATCCCCGTAGTCGGCGGAACCCTGCAAGCAGCAGAGATGACATTGTTTCAGTTGGTCGGACCCTGCACCGATCTTTCCTTTTTGCAAGAAGTGGCCTGCGACCGAAACGGGGGAACCGTGGTCGGCAACGGGGATATGCCCCTCATGCGACGGGTGCCCGTAACGCCTGGGCAAACCTATTACCTGTCGATCTCTTCTCTCTTTGGGCAAGAAGGAAGCTTCTGCTTGGAAGTGGCTTCGGCGACCCTTCCCCCGCCGCCCGTCAATGATGATTTGTGCCAGGCCATCCTCCTACAGGTAGATGCGAGTTGCAACGGCTTGCCAATTGCTACCATCACCGGAGCCACTGAACAGCCACTGGAACAGGAACCTCTTTGTGCGCAGGCTCCTTTTTCTGAACAAACAGTCTGGTTTCAATTCATCGCCCCTTCAACAGGATTGGCCCACATTTCCATGAATTATCCCATTGGAACCCTGGAAGATGCCTTGATTGGGGTATATGAACTGCAAGGTGATTGTACCAATCCTATCAATTTGTCAGCATACACCTGCCAAAGAGATGAAAACCAGTTTCGGGAGCCTTTGCCAGGTTTCATTGGAGAGTTTGTACCTGGACAAACCTATTATATTCAGGTCAAGAGCGAGCCAATCTTTGGGAACTACAACGAACCAGAAGGAGAATTTTGCCTCACGGTAGAAAGCATTGATGGATCTGTCCCGCCTGTCAATGATGATCCCTGCAACGCTCTGCCGCTACAGATTGGAGGAAATCCGATGGTATTCAACAACATTGGCGCAACAGTTTTGCCCAATGAATCTTCCCTCCTCAGTCCTCCGACTGGTACTGCTCCCTTTGGTTTCTGGGAACCTGGCAAGGAAGGCATTGAGCATTCCGTTTGGTTCAGCTTGGTTGCACCTTCGTCTGGTGCGATTCAGGTAGATGCAACAGATTTTTCGCCCAATCCCAGCCTGGACATCCAAGTTGCTTTATACGAGGCCAGTGATTGCAACGACCTTACGACGTTCAATTTGTTGGATGCGAGTGATGATTTGTCCGGGGAGTTGACGTTTCTCCTGCCATCTTGCCTCACCCCCGGTCAAACCTACTATTTGCTGGTAGATGGGGGACCTTTCAAGGCGTTGGGGCGATTCTCCCTCCTCCTCTTTGAAAATACGTTCGAGCCTTTAGCGGTAACGACCCTTCCTAAAGACCCCTATTGCCCCGGATCGGCAACAGGTTCTGTCCTGAGTTTTATCGAAGGGGGGAACTTTTTGCGTCCCTACGATTTTACCTGGAGTAATGGAGATACGCTTGCTAGCCAGTTGGGAAATCTGAGTGCAGGCACTTATACCCTCACGGTAACCGATGACTGCGATTCGACCGTGGTGCAAACCATCATCATCACCGATCCTCCAGAGCCGGTAGTAGATGCCGGGCCTACCGTGGAGTTGTGCTTCGGAGATAGCGCGACTCTCGGGATTCCTGATCCAATTTCCAATGGGCGAATGAACGAGATGGAGCGCTTTGTGAGTTCCGGCCGCAAGAACTTTCCTTCCTTGGAAGGCGGGTTGTTG
>JBCCCJ010000324.1:0-6319 GCA_039033615.1 Bacteroidota bacterium | reverse complement strand
TCCGGGCTCGACAAACACACCTGATCGGGGGCTGCAGGCGCTGCATGGGGCAGTGATGGATCATCGCGAACCAGAATTTGGGGACTTGGGGCAGGGTATTCTTCGTGTGACCTCAATCAGAATTTCTGGCGTGGGAGAAACCAAATCTCCGTCGATGATGTGTTTGCCATCAAAGGTTACATCCATGATGGGGTTCACATCATCCACCACGACATGAAAAGGCTGGATATAGAGGTTGTTGAAGAGGTGCCGCTCAATGGGATTTTGGGAGGGATTCACCTCAACCAGGAGGTTGACATCCTCGGCGAGATTTTTATCGAGGGTATTGAATTCGTAGTCAAATTCCACCGCCGGGCCATTGGCCTCCATCGGGGCAATCCTGACACTATCCAGCACCATCCGGGACCGATCTGAGCGTTCCAAGGTGAATCGGACGGATACACTGTCCATATCCTCCGCCGAGATGTTTCGGGAAGCCAGATGAATGAAGACCTTCTCCCCTTCGAAAACGGTGTCTTTTTGGAACGTAAAATTGGTCAGGGGGTCCACCACGGCATCTGGGGCGGGGGTAAAGAAGACGTGCCAATTGTCCATCTGTGGTGCCGTGCGGAAGGTGGTATCCTCCAGACTTGCTTCCAGCCGCAAATACGGAAAATCGCTGGCTTGAATGCCGCTGATGTCATAGGTTCCTTCCGCCAAATTCTCGATCAAAACGGTATCTAGCCCGTTGGCTTTCACCCCAAGGACCGAAACTCGTCCACTTTCTTGCACCGAAACATCTTTGGAATTCCAATCCCAAATCATCTGGTTCCACTCCAAGGCGGGACCGATGCGGGTAGATAAAACCTTCCCAGTATTATCGCTGGAGAAAAAGAGGGGCGTAGTTACCAGTCGATCTCCATCGTTGGGGGTGAAGATTTCTGTCGCAGAATTGGGATAGCCCTTTCGTCCCACAATGAGGAATGGTTTATCGTCGGGCAACAACTGAACGTTTTCTGAAGCCCCGATTTGTTCCAGGGCATCAAAGATATCCTCTGACCAAGTGGGCACTTGGGGATTTTTGTGGCTACCAACGATGATGTAATCTCCCGGCTTAGCTGAGAGAATCGCATCGCGGAGTTTGTACAATTCATTGGGAACCGAAGCTACCCCAACTGGTCCTAGATCCTCCAGAGACACAATCGGATCCAGGGTGTATTGGTCCAGGATCACATAAATAACCCCATTACCCGAAAATCCATTCAGCCCAACGTTCACCACGAGGGCTCCATTCCGAGAATAGGAGAAACCGCCTCCTTCTTGGGTTGAAAACTCGTATTCCACCCCAAAAGGCTGAAAGTTCCACTCTTTCTGAAGCTCATCTATTTGCAGGTCATCCAATTCAGCTTTGTCAAATTGCTGCAGCCGTGCTTGTGCCCAGCCAGACTTTCCATTCATGTATTTGAAGGAAGAAGTGGCCCAGGAGACGGGACGCACATCTGCTAGGCGCACCCGCCAGTAGTACACCTGATCCTCCTGTAGGTTGAAAGGCACCTGCCACTCTACAAAGGTCGCATTGCCCGTAACTACCCCCGAATTGGTTTTGAGGGAAGAGGAGAAATCCGGGACGGTATCAATTTCAAAAATGAAGGAAACAGACGCATCCCGAGTCATGAAGAAGGCGGACGCCTGTAAACTCAAGGATGATTCTCCGACCACCGCATATTCGGTCGGATACAGCACAGCGGGGATGTTTCCTGGCACCAGGCGATCTACATTGATGAGGTTGTTATCCTCTCGATATTCGGTGATGGTATCAGCGGCATCTACTTTCACCTCAAAGACATTCCGCCCGGTGATGAGATTTCCTGCGGGATTCTGTAAGATGAAAGAGAGGGTGTCCACATTCTTCACCATCGGATAGCGTTGAATCGGATGCTGAAAAGAGTTGCCCCCAGGATAGCTCTGCCGAACGGAAAGGTCAAAGGTATCGGTAGTCGCGAGGCCTTGGTTGGCGGTGATGATGTTGATGCGGAAGGAGTCATCCTGAGCCGTAAAATTCTCAGGAGAGAAGAACACGCTGGTTCGTTGGACTTCCAGATCGGGCTTATCCGGGTTATACAAAACGACCGCGGGGTCTCCTTGCAAATTGATCTGCCGACTGTGGTTCCGGTATTGGATGCCTAGCAAAGAATCTTCGAAGGCATGATAATGTTCTTGTAACACTTTGCCGATGGGTTGCCCAAGGCCGTTGGTATAGATTTGTTGATAGACAATGCGGCCATAATCCCGCAATGGACCAAGATAGCCCGCAGAAGAGTTCGCGAGATAGCCAATGGCTCCCCGGCCTGGAATTTTGACCCATTGTTCGCCAAAACTTTCGGAACCAGTAAAATCACCGCCATAACATCCCATGGCGACCATCAGCGGATAGCGACCATAGTTCTGGTATTGATCGGCAGAACGGATGGTGATGTCCTGAATGTTGGAGGTGGAGTGCCCAAAGAAGTGAATCAAGTGGGTACCCGCGTCGATTTGGTCGTGGTAAGAAGCGACAGATGGATCGATGATGACCGAGGATTCCCGCTTCTGGAAATAGTAGGCAAGTCCTCCAAACGGGCGATCTTCAAAGATGTCGATCATGAAATTCATGGCTGACTCAATGGAGGTCTGCTCTGTCAGCGTTCCTCCACCGCCAAGGAATACGCCTCCCTTCATCCAGGGTGCCCATCTGGTATGCTCATATTCGTTGACCTTCTGCAAATAGGCCAACCCTTCCTCATCGCTGTATAAGTTCACCCGGCCAATGGCCGCTTCCGGTTCTGTTTTGAAACTGTTTTGGTCAAAGTGTCCGATGAATTCATGATCCGAAGCAGGATACCCATAAGTCGGAACGATGGTCTGGTCCTCCAAGCCTCTGGTTCGGATGCGCCCTTTCCCCCAAAGTAGGAAGTATGTCGGCTTCACGTTCCAATTATCGAGCGCATACTTACAGAATCGCTTGATGCCCCAGGAGGTGATGGTACCGTAGCTAAATTCGTCGTAGATCTCATCGGTGTACACCACCCGGGCAGACAGTGGGCGGGCACTCATGGTATCCCGATAGTTCGCGTAGGCTTCTGCGGAATTGGCCAATCCCCGGTGGGCAATGATCACAAATTCCGCTCCTAAGTTGGTTTGGAACAACCGATTGAGCGAAGCCGCTTCGATGCGAGGCTTTTTGATGGCCGCATCTGTAGCCACCTCCAGATCACGGGTGCCCGGAAAACCAAGTAGGATTACTTCCGCATATTTCTCTCCATTCTCTTCCTTGATCAATCCCAGGTGGCGAATGCGATTTTTCCGGTCATACACAAAGATGGTATCGGTACCGGTTACGTTCTCCAGACGGAAATAGGCTTTGTCTGTCCGATTCCAATCCTTCATGACCAGCATCGAATCCCCAGCCATATCCGGCAGGCGATCATAGGTTACCGACGCCCAACAGATATGATTATTATCGGTGGGTTGACGCAGGGCATTGAAAGTCAAGTCAGTGATACCAGTCAAAGTCGGAGCCGCCACCAATTCCTTTTCGTAGGTGGCGATGTAAGTCTGATTGATCGTGGTGTCGAAAATAGGAGCATCATCATTTCCATTCAAATCTACCCGCAAGATGTGAGAGGTACTGGATCGACCAAATACCCGAGCTTTGATGGTAACGGGCGTACCAATATTCGCAGGTGCCGGGGTCGGGATTTTGGCAGTTTGAGGAGTCCCAGGGAAAAAACGGGGCCCGACATATCCTTCTCCCGGAATGTAATCGGTGTTCAAGGTGTACAAAGGATCAAAAGAGCCGCCTCCACCGTTGATATAGAGCGTACCTGATTCTCCCGGTTGGTAAGAGATTTTGGCCTCGTACAAAAAGCGGGGTTCAGGGGTAAACAAAGAATAGGTTGGGTCCAAGACTGAGAAATACCGATTCCCTGATGGAACATTGGACCAGGTCAGGAAGTAAGCGGACTCATCTGAGAACAGGCTGACGTCCTTGTTTGGGGCCAGATCAGGAGCGTGGAAACCCGTGCTGGGATTTCGGTACATGATGGAATCAATCTGCCCATTGTTTTTCTCTCCCCAAAACTCCAAAAACTCAAGGGTACTGCCATTGGAGGTAAGGTAAATCGGAATTTCCCGTCCCCGATAGATCACCCGGAGCATTCTGGCATCTACCCCACTCAAATCATACCCAGCATCAGAGAGATCCTGCAAACTTACCCGGTGGATTCCGGTCTCGTCGACGATCAATTTGATGAAGGTCTGATCGGCGGATTGCCGATACCAGTTATTGCCATATTCAAACCCCTGCCCCCACAATGAATGAGAACAGGCAAGCAAGCCCAAGAAGAAAAATAATTGCTTCATAACGCACGATCAACGATTGACACTCCTAACAGAGAAGTCAGCTCCTACTACTGAATGTGGAAAGAAAGGGAAACGATGTGTGAGTGAAGATTTTCTGCCAGATTCCCGATGTTGGCGAGGGCATAATCAATCTGAAAATTGCGGAGTACGATTCCGACTCCCGCCGTGGGGAAGGCTCCTGTAGTTTCCTGCCCGTCCAAATCGGTGATATTCTGAATATTGTACACCCCTCCCCGCAGGAAGGCGACTTTTCGATAGTTTTGGTTGAGGTAGGCCAGTTCCAGCCCCCCGCGTGGTTCCACACTTACCCCGCCTCCGGCAATCAACGCACTGCTTCGGTTGCCGTCAAAGCTGATTTCGTTGTCGATCGACACCAGCAATTTGAGGCGACGAGCCAATGGGATGTCATACGCCAAGCCCAAACGGGCAGAGGGTCGGGTCAGTTCTACCGAATAGCGAGGTACTTCATTACCTGTCTTGAGGAAATCATCCTCGAAAGTTTCGGTATTGAAGGTCCAGGCATTGAAGGTATTGGTAGCGTCTAGCACCACCAGTCCGGCCTGAAAGTTCTTTTTTTTGTAATGCGCACCGAGGTCTAGTCCAAAACCCCAGGCATTGGTGAATCGCCCGGCGCCCCGGTAGATGATTTTCACGTTGGTACCCAGGCTCAGACCTTCGATCATTTCTGGTCGCCAGGCATAGCTGAAGAGCGCTGCCAGATTGGTGACCGAAAAGCTGGTCACTTCGCTGTAGTCGATGCTCCCATCTGGCCGAATCAGGTTGAGGGTATTCGGGATGTCGTCGATGCCCATTCGGATGATGGTCGCCCCAAATCTCCGGGTCCCCGCCGAATCTACCGGCATGGCAAAGCCCCCATAATTGTAGCTCGCGATGTTGGCGAAATAGGAGGCATGCATCAGCGATACCTCTGGATATAGCAAATCCTCCCGAGCCGCCAAGCCCGCAGGATTCCAATAGCCAGCCGTAACGTCGGTTGCGACTGCTACTTGCGTATTGCCCATACCGAAAGCACGGGCTCCTACGCCTATTTTCAAGAATTCATTGCTGAATTTGGGGGCGTTGCTTCCGATCCCTGCATCTCCAGAGGTAGATTGAGCAAACAACATCCCACTGATAAGAAAGCAAGTGAGGCAAACAACTACGAATCGTTTCTCCATGAAAGCGCTCTATGATTAAGAGAATTTGTCTGAACGTTGTGTGTTTCCTCCAGCCAAATTTTCTCTAGCTAATATCAAAAGTATGGCTTGACCGTTTCTGTTCAAATACTATTCCATCCCTGCCCTTACCACAAATATGGCATAATTTTTACCCCCTCAAATCAACATAAGGATCTCCTGGAACAGATAACGTCCCAGGAAAGCAAATGGTATCAGCAGGTTGAATCAATGGTCGGGATTGGCTCCCGAAAGGCCTGAATCACACTTCCACCAGTTGGTCGGTGAGGTTGGCAAAAGCCGCTTGGTAGCGAGTTTTCAATTCAGACTCGTATCCCAGCATCGTCTCTAGAAAACGGGGATCATGGAGATAGGCCACTTCGCGAATGCCCACGCCCATCACAATTCGCTTGAGCACATACAGGACGTGGCTCCACTCGGTGTACTTGGAGAGATATTGCTTGGTGATGAATTTGTGGAGAAAGCCTTTGTAAGATGGCATGGGAACCCCCGTGACCCATTCCGTCAATTTCACATATTCGTCCAAAGAATAGCGGGTCAGATGCCCATAAAAATCGGGAATGATGGTGGGATCGTCCTGAATCAGGAGTTTGTCCAACACCAACTCAAATAGGACGTGGCAGCTGTGCCGGTCGCATGGATGCGCTTAGCGCGCACAGGAAAAGCAATACCGGCGGCGAGATATACCGTGGCCGTGGTGCCTGAAACTGTTGTGACCCGAACAGTGCCAGACACGGCAACAT
>JBCCCJ010000323.1:0-6329 GCA_039033615.1 Bacteroidota bacterium | reverse complement strand
TTGCTTCAAGGGGACAATAACTCCATCAGTCAATTTTATCGGGAAAAACGCTTTGCAACAGTTGGAAATAGGCTTGTACCCATTCTTCGTCTTTGGCTTGCTCGAAGCGTTTCATGATCCTGCGAATCATGCGATACAGGATTTCTTCCCGATTTGTGGGCCGAAAGAATCGCTCATGTTCTTTGACATTCATCTGCTTGAGCGAACGCTTGAGGTCGTCCCGAAGGAAAAAGTTGCCTTTGTTGTAGGGATCAATGTAAAACTCCTGCTGATCGTCAGGATAAGTGAGGATGAAATATCCTGGCAAAATGATCCCCTCAATGGGCAAATCGAGTTCATCGCACAACATGAGGTACAGCAAGCCCAAGGCTAAGGGAGTCCCTTTCTTGTGGTCAATAGTCTGATTGAGGAAATAATGGCGTGGCTCAATCTTTCTTTGATCTACCCCCCGATAGCTCTCCCGACCAAATAACATGCGGTTGATCACCTTGAGTTTGTCTCCCAAATCCATCCCCGCCCGGGTTTCCAACCAAATCCGATGGACCAGCCGATTGATTTCATTTTTGTATTGCATCAAATCCATGCCGGGGTAGCGGAATTGACTGATCAAAAACCAGCCTTTGAAAAGAGAACCGCCACCATGTTCCCGCCAGCGTTTGAGGTCGTTGATGGTATCTTTGGTCTGAATCCGGTGGATCAAATCTTCGATCCGACTGGATATGACTTCGTTAGAAGATTGCTCCCAGGCCGTCTCTAGGCGAGGGATGCCTTCCTGACCCAGGGAGAGTAATTTTTCTTGAATATGCGCCTCAATCTCCGGATCATCATCGTCCAGTAGGCGTATCAACGCATTAAATTCTGTTTCGTTCATACAGTCAGCTATCTCAGTTCTATCTTACGTTTGGATCACGCCAGGGTTGAATGGCGGCACCTGAGCCTGTTGATTGGCCGCTTCAATCCCGACAGAAATCAGTTCTCTTGTCTGCACCGGATCAATGATGCCATCTACCCACAATCGCGCCGCAGCGTAATAGGGGGAAGCCTGAGCTTCGTAGGAGGAAGTGATTTTCTCCAATAATTGTTGTTGCTCTTCTGGGTCAATTTCCTTGCCTTGCTTTTTCAAAGAAGCCACTTGAATCTGGAGCAAGGTCTTTGCCGCTTGTGCCCCGCCCATCACGGCAATTCTGGCGGATGGCCACGCAAAGATCAATCTCGGATCGTAAGCCTTGCCACACATAGCGTAATTTCCTGCGCCATAAGAATTGCCAATCACAATGGTGAATTTAGGTACCACGGAATTGGCAACCGCATTGACCATTTTGGCTCCGTCTTTGATGATGCCTCCGTGTTCAGAGCGGGAACCAACCATGAATCCCGTTACATCTTGGAGAAAGACCAGCGGAATACGCTTTTGATTGCAATTCATGATGAAACGAGCCGCTTTATCAGCCGAGTCCGAGTAGATCACACCCCCAAATTGCGTTTCTCCTTTGGCCGAGCGGACCACCTCACGCTGGTTGGCGACGATCCCCACGGACCACCCATCTATCCGAGCATAGACCGTGAAAATGGATTTGCCATAGCCCGCTTTGTATTCGTCTATGCTACCTTTGTCCACCAAGCGGTCCAGAATGTCGATGATCTGATAGGGCTTGGTGCGACTATCTGGTAGGATGCCCAGAATTTCTTTTGGATTAAAAGCAGGTGCCTTAGAAGGAACGCGGTCAAATCCGGCCGTTGGTTTGTGCCCGAGTTTTGCGACCAGCGAGCGAACCTTTTCCAAGCAAGTTTTGTCATCAGGCATTCGGTAATCGGTCACCCCCGAAATTTCGCTATGCGTCTCTGCTCCTCCCAGGGTTTCCCGATCTACCTCCTCCCCAATGGCTGATTTCACCAAATAGGGCCCAGCGAGAAACACGGAACCCGTGCCATCTACGATCAAGGCTTCATCACTCATGATGGGAAGATAGGCTCCTCCGGCTACACACGGCCCCATAATGGCAGCGATCTGGGGAATCCCCTTGCTACTCATCACCGCATTATTTCTGAAAATGCGACCAAAGTGCTCTTTATCAGGAAAAATTTCGTCCTGCATCGGAAGAAAGACCCCAGCACTGTCCACCAGGTAGATGGTGGGCAGGTGGTTTTCCATGGCGATCTCCTGAGCTCTCAGGTTCTTCTTGCCTGTCATGGGAAACCAAGCCCCTGCTTTGACCGATGCATCGTTGGCCACAATCATGCACAAGCGACCCGAGACGCGCCCAATTCCGGTAACCACACCGGCAGAAGGACAACCGCCTTGTTCCTCATACATGCCCTCGGCTGCCAAAGCCCCGATTTCCCAGAAAGATTCTGGACTGTCGATGAGAAGGCTGATTCGCTCTCTGGCAGGCAGTTTTCCCTTGGCAATATGCTTCGCCATGGCTTTTTCTCCCCCACCCGCAGCTACGCGTCTGAGGCGATGGTTCAATTGACGGAGGAGTTCTCGATTGTGGTCCTCCCGCCGGTTGTAGGTCAGATCAGTGTCGGCAAAAACTTTTGGATATTTGGGGGTAGCCATAAAAAAATGTGTGCAAGTAATTATTTCGATTTTCTATTGACCCTTCGCACCCAGATACTCATCAAGGGAATGCCGATGAATAGATAGGGGTAATAGGTGATGAGCCGCCAAATGCTCGCCAGCAACCAGACAAATCCCACCCCTTCTACCATGTCGGGAGGCAGGTGATCTGCTCGGTTGGCGTATTCCGAGAACAAGCGACCAAAAACGGTTTCAGCGATTCCTGAGCTGCCAGGGGTGGGGGAGACCAGCATCAGAACAAACATCACTGTTTGCCTGGTAAAGGCCACGACGTGTTCGCTCCAACTCATGACCACAAAAGCGGCCAGAACGCAATTCAACACCAGATACCGCCCCATCCAGGCAAGCGAGGTCGCGAAGAAGGTTTTGAGCCAGTAGACCAAAGATCGGGTTTGGAATTCTTTGGCCGCGGTCAATAGCTCCTCCGCCGTCTTTTGGCCTCCGTCCTTCCACTTGCGAAACAACCGAGTGGAAAAAAGCCAACGCACCAACTGACTCGTTTTTTCTGGTTTGATGAACAAGGCGAAGGCAAGGAAGAAGGTATACGCTACCAGGATCCCATAAGCAATCCAGAATCCTACCACCATCCCTGCACCTAAAAAGCTGCTGCTTTCGCCCTGCATGGGAGCAAAAATGGCTTCTTGGTCAGCGAAAAGCATCACCGTTGGGATGCTCAAAATATAAAAGAGTTCATCCAGAAAAATGGTGATGAAAATGATCGCGGTGGTTCTGCCTGCCGAAATCTTTTCTTTGATGAGTAAGTAAATGCCTACTGCGGACCCCCCGACAATGGAAGGAGAAGCGGCAGAGGCAAATTCCCATAACAGCGTTACTTCCGTGGAGGCTCGCCAACTGAGCTGTTGATCGG
Organism: Bacteroidota bacterium; assembly: GCA_039033615.1. Lineage (GTDB taxonomy): Bacteria > Bacteroidota > Bacteroidia > J057 > J057 > JBCCCJ01. Next base: position 2,880 of record JBCCCJ010000323.1, on the reverse strand, counting down.
TAAGCAAGCGCATTCGCCAAACATAGCCCAAGTCGCGGATGGCCATGAAGAGAAATCCCAGGCCAATCATGCCCAATACCCATCCATCCCAGGGAATGTCCGTGATGGGATTTAAGCCATCTTGTACCAACTGATAGCCCGCATAACCGAGCACACCTATTCCAATCAGGAGTGGAATGAGGATGCGACGAAACCGAAAAGAGCTGAGCGCTTCCTGTTCATTCTCCTGTACCAAACGCTCTGCATGCTGGCTTTCCGGCTTGCTGGTAGGAGGGGAGCTTGGTTCAGGCGATTTGTTCAGGGACATAACTCTTGCTTGGGCGTGGATGAAGTGTGAAGAGAGAGTCGAGGTACTTCTTTTCTTTTCCTACGCAAAAAGACAAAGCCATCCTGCTGGTATAATGTTTCAAAATCCAGGTATTGCCTTTGAAAGTCGGTGGTTTGATAATGAAGGCTATCTGCTATGACAAACACCTCTCTGTCAACTTCGCCTGCGGTCAGCCATTCCGATCCTGCTTGTGTGGGGGGAAGAGACTGGGCAAGAAAATGAGGCAAATAGCTGGGATATCCTTCACTCAGGACATAGGTCTGTTGGGCTGGTAACTGAGAGAAAAAGTAGCTGGGAGCTGCTTGGTCGCTTTGCTGAGCCCAGAGAGGAAATACCCAGGCTATCAACAATCCGGCAATTCCCAACGGAACCCCTGTTTCGAGTAGGGGGAAAGAGAATGCGTGCTGTTGGGTTTGCCTGAACATGAGCACCTGCCAAAGCAAAAATCCTGCCCCAACCAGCCAGATGATCTTGGGAGCGCCAGAATGACTCAACCAACCACAAGCTGTCAGGATGCACAAGCTTTGACATCCGCCAAGGAACCATCGGATTCGAGAGGGGAGGGGCTTATGATCAGAGGATTGACTCCTCAGATGGAACCAGCAAATCATGCCTGGCAAAGGCCAAATTGGCAGCCAACTGCCCAAAGGAATCTTCAGCAGACATAGCAAGCCCCCGCCAAGGAGGGATACCAATAACACACTTTTTGCCAGCAGATGCTTGGGGGAACCACTTGAGGTCTGAAGGCGATGCCAGGGAAGGCCGACGCCCAGCAAAAGGATGGTCCACAAAAACTGCCTGCCCATTTCAGGGGGAGAATTCCAGATGGGCTGCAGTTGAAATGGCTCCCACCAATGCAGGGGGGCTGCTTCGGGGGAAAGCAATGCCGGAAGGAGCTGGAAAGGAAAGCAAAGAATCAAGCTCCCGGCAACAAAGCGAAGGAGGTTTCCCCAATTTTTCGGAAAGGAAGCATGCAAAACCTTGAGCCCGATATACACAGCCCATCCGATCCACAGAACCCCCACTTGTAACTGAAGGGCAGAGATCCCCAACAGGATGCCAGCGAGATAAGCAGCACCTTCTCTTTTCGAAGCATCTTCCCTGATCTCCATGCGATGCAGCTGAATGCCCATCCACAAAAAACTCAATAGGAACCCTAGATAGGGCCAACCGATCACGCCTGCGAGGAGTAAAGGAAGGCTGGCCAAGCCCGCAAGAGTCAGGGAACCTGGGCGAAGCCTGTTTCGAGAGATCGTCGCAATGCTGATTCCAATCGCGACCAGTAAGAGATAGGTGGGAATTCGCAAGGCCCAGGCGTGGACGTCGACCAAATGGAAGCAGCCTGCTTGCCAAAAGAATTGTAGCAAAAGCGGCACCTCGATGGATTCAAACCCTAGCTGAGGTTGGAACCAATGCTTGCTCACCATCATTTCCCGGCTGACTTCCGCTACCGGAATTTCCCATTGATCTATGATCGGTACGACCCACCCGCTCAGCAGGAGGAGTCCTAGCGTACCTCCAATAAGTAAAAGGAATTCACGGTTCTTTCCCAATTTCTTCAATGATTGCTTCGTGATTGACCTCGACTTTTTCCCAACTTTTTTTCAGGATGAAATATAGGCCTACACAGGCACCAATCCCAAATGGAAGGGCGATTAGGGCTGCAACCCAATCATATTCCATATTGCTAGAAAGCTCCAGGACAACCCCTAACATGATTCCACCAAAAAAGGCTCCTACATAATAGGAGAAGACGCCGAGAATGGCATATCCCCAGCGAGATTTGTCATGGTCGTGGGCCAGATTATAGAAAGCTCGACCGATAAAATAGATCAGAAATAAGCCGATCATCTCAGACAGAATTACGCGTTGAAATTGAAAGGATGGAAAAACCCAGCAGGAGAATTTCTTGATTTCCGTCCGCTTTTCCAAAAAAGCCAGAGATTTATGGGGCGTTCCTTATGGTCCTTTTTCTGAGAGTGTTGGCTGGATCAGGCAAGAAAGAGCCCAGTACAAGTTCTGTACTTCCGCGTCCTTCTCTAACAAAGAAAGGTGCTGCGATAGGGTCGTATGATCTTCTCGTAAGGCGGGGCCGGTTTGGGCGTTGGCTGGACCAATCGAAAATGCCTTACGAATCACCTCCTCAACCAGGGGCTGGTAAATCGAAAAATCTACCTCAGGAGAATCCTGTAGTTGCTCTTCGGCTAGGCGAAAGAGTGCATTCGGGAAGTTGCTGACTAACACAGCGCCCAGATGTAAGCGAAGGCGGGTTTCTGAATCCATCCATTGAACGGAATCGGAGAGAGAACTGCCTAGCCGGGTCAAGGTCGGTTCGTCACAGACCAGCAGTTCCGGTTCCAACGCAAGTGCGCGCGCAATCGCGATACGCTGGCGTTGACCGCCGGAGAACGCATAGGGAAAGCGCGCCAGATGATCTTCGGAAAGCCCGACGCGTCCCATCAGATAGGCCGCGCGCTCGCGCCGCTCGCGCCGCGTTCCGATTTTGTGGACCAGCATCGGCTCGGTCAGGATATCCTGCACCGACATGCGTG
>JBCCCJ010000322.1:0-6339 GCA_039033615.1 Bacteroidota bacterium | reverse complement strand
GTTGAAAATGGGAAGCAGTTGACTCAGCAAGGCCAACAAAGCAGCCACGATCAATAAGCCACTGATGACCACGATTGGCCACTCCACAGAGCTAAAATTGATCGGATTGGATGGCGAACCGATCTGAAAATCGAGCGTTGCCTCGGTTGGAGAATCATTTTTGGACCAAATCACTTGGATGGTCCGGGTTTCGCCTTTGTAGACTGCGCTTTTTGCGTCTCCTCCTGTGACTGGATCTACCTGGATGATGTAATCTGCTTCTCCGCTGAGCCCAGCCCCTTGCTTGATGAAAGTTTCCCGAAGGGGACGGCTACTGCTACGGTTGTTCTGCAACTCCAGTACTTCCAGGGTTACTGCATTCAGGCTTTCCGAAGAGACGATTTCCCCTTGTTCCTTTGCAACCAGTTCAATTTCCAGGAGTTTTTCCGCCTCCAAGGGCACAATTCTCACAATCCGAAAGCTGGAACCCGAAGTCGCCTGTTCCTGAGCGAATCCCTCTGAAAAGCTGAGCAGTCCAATCAAAAGGCCTACGCAGACTGGAAGAAGGATTGGTTCCCAGACAGTTCGAAAGACAGAGAGAAAAGAAGAAAACGTCAGATGCATATGAGGGGGATGGGGGACTTTCAATCAGGAAGATAAAGATTTCCAGGAGATCCAGCGGGATTCCAGAGATTTGTTATTGACTTGACCATCTCGTTTTCGACTGAAAAAGCCAGTATCAAAACCTACGGTCCGGCTATCCAGGACGATGGCTAAGTGAAAGGGAGCGGTGAAAAAGCCTTCATGAATGTTCAGATCCATGGTGGAAAGATAGGGCGTATGACCAGGGTGGGTATGAAACCAGGCAATGAGTTCGAGATTTGGATATCGCTCCCGGTATTGATCAATGGCCATCATGGCCTTTGGCCCAAAATCCAGTTCGATGGGGCTGTTATACGCAACCTCCTTCGCAGGAACAAAAACTTCGAGGCTGACGTGGAAATGTTGGGGGGTGAGTTCTTCGTAGCGACCCAATACAAAGCCTCCTACTTCCGGAATAGGGTCTTCTGCAAGACTCTGGAGGGTCCAATGTTGAATGTTGTCAATGACAGACTGAGCCAGCCAGATCCGCTTGATTTGGGAATCTGCCCAGTACTCAGACAGCGCAATCTGGCGAAATTCAGGTTCGTTCATATCGCTTGTCCAATTGCTTGGAGGGACAGGTCTTGGTTTTTTTCGCCGCTGAAACTTCATGCTTGCTGCAAATCAGGAGGTCGGATCTGAGGCTCCGGTTTCGCGAATGCTGACCCATTGATACCAATCGTCGCGAATTCGATCTCGACTATTGTAAATGACTCCATCGGTATTTCGGGCAAAAAAGGTGGTATCCAAACCTGAGCTTTTGGTGTCGATCTCCATCGCCAATTGGAACTTCTCTTTGAAAAATCCCTCCTGAATCCGCAAATCTGGTTGGGACAAAAATAGGCCATGCCCTGGATGGGTATGGAACCAACCAATGGTCCGCAAATCTGGGTACATATCTTGAACGTTGGCCAATTCTGACCAGGCTGTTACCCCAAATTCTACCTTATACAAATCCTGTGCTTCCGCAGTAATGGGTTGGAATTTTTCGATGGCGACCTGGTAGATGCCTGCTACTTGCTGATAGGTTCCCATCAGGAAGCCCCCAATTTCCGGAATGAGATCATTCTGCTCTTCCCGAAAGGAATCCACGTTTTCTTCATGGATGAAGGTGTCCAATTGCTGAATTACTTCCTGATTCAGATACACATCCGAAACCGCAGGCTCGGGCCAGATTTCGGTCAGCTGCAAGCGATGATAGTCGGCGGATTCAGGACTAGCTGAAAACGCTCGCATGGGCACATTACCAGTCTCGGCAGCCTCTTTGCGGGTAATGCGAACCGTGGCCCTGGTTTTCGGAGGGGAAGGGTCCGCAACAGGCGGAGGAGAAGTGGTTTGGGGACCGTGAGGAGCTGCCTTTATGGTCGGCTGAGTCGTCGTTTCTACCATCGGTAAACTAGTGGTCTGTCGCTGCTTCTCTTTGATTTTTTGTTCCACTTTTTCTTTCCGCGCAGCCACTTTCTTGCGATTGATCCTACGCAAAATGAAGATCAACGCAAGGATGCCCAGAGCAATCAGGCCAATGGTGATCCAGGGAGACGTCGATTCTGGTGGAAAAATGCGGACCAAATCTTTTGGCTGCTTGAAAAATACCGATTCAGAATGACGCTGATCGACAAAGCGAATGGAATAGGGGCCATTCAAAATGACTGAATCGCCCTGCATGGCTTGGACATCCTGGATGGAGATGGTCCTTTCTCCGGTTGAGGAAGGAAGGGGAATTTCCAGGGTTGGATCGGTTCCGCCAAAGCGGATAAACTGTGCATAATAGGGCGGATCTCCACCGGCAATTTGGAAAGAGAAAGATGTCGTCGCATTGGAATTGCTTTCAGAAGCTTGGATCGCAAACTCCTGCACATTCAGCGGTGGGAATCGGCTGTCTACTTCGACCGTGATCCGTTTGCCACGGTCATCTTCAAAGCGAACCTTGATCTGTTCACCTTTTCCGACGGAGATGGTCAAACTGCTGTCCTCTGGATGCCACACATCGTCCCAATAGGAGCCCGGTCCTTTGCCGCCGCTGATCCGATGCGTGATCGGCTCTTTTGCATACGCCAACTTGATGTAACATTCTTCCTGACTACCGGGAGAATATCCCTGACTGATCAATTTGATCGGGGACACGTCATTCAGAATATCCTGGACCTCCTCTGCATATTTCCCTGTTGGACCATAGGTGCGGAAATATTGTTCACAATCTTTGACCCGCTTGGAGCGCTGAATGGTGGCAAACAATTGAGCTTCAGGGGCAGAGGTAGATTGCTTGGGAGTAGGCCGCGAGGAAGGCGGCGGTGGAGAATCGTCCACCGACTGATTGCTTGCGATTTCTTTTTCTATTTGCTTCAATTCATTCCGCGCGAGTTCTGCGTTTGGGCCGCTGGGGTATTGCTCTAGAAAGCGTTGGTAGATCTTTTTCTGTTCCTTGGGATCGTCTTCCGCCAGCACCAATTCGACAATTGCTTCCCAGTCTTCTTCTTCTGGATTAGCTTCCTCAGGATCATCATCTGACCCAGAGGTGAGCGTTTCTGGTTCACTCTGAGCAGAGCCCGAAGGAGCTGGTTCTGTACTTGGCGGAGTAGAAACGGCAGCCGAAGCGCCAATTCTGATCACGACGTTCTTTTGGATGTTCCCCAAGATGTCATTGGTTTTTCCTTTCTCAGAAATGCGATAGTTGAAGTTGATGCGATACGTCCCCTCATCATGCACTCGGTAGCGAATGGATTTTGGGCCTTTATCCCCGGGAGTGAGATCTTTTTTGCTTCGGGTAGGTTCTATTGGGCTATTCTCTCCAGGATTGATGTCTCCGTTGAGAACACTCAATTTTCCAAAGAAATCTGCATTCTCCCATTCCAAATCGGAGATGCGAACCTCTAAGAAGGCTTTTTTGGAATCTGTAAAATTCAGAGAAAGAATCTGACCCTTGACAACAGTTTCGACTCCCTCAAAGAGTTGAACGTAGGTCACCTGGAACTGTCCTTTTTGGACGTTTCCCTCTTGATCCGAATAGGTGATAGGGATCGTTTGACCAACTCCAACGGAACTGCTCATGAGGAGCCAGAAAAGGCCGATCCAGCCTAGCCAATGGTAGCCTTGGGAAGGCCAGCTTGGGATGGGGTGAGGTCGAGGATGGGTTGCTAGGTGTCTCATGAGAACTTTCGCTTTCGGAAGAAATTGTACCCCAGCCACGCCAAGACGAGGATCAGTAGGAGTAGCAAAAAATACAATAGGTAGTTTGTGTCTCCATCAAAATCCACCGTTTGGTCTGCCATCACACTCTCTGTCCGCCGCTCGTCCGTGAATCGGACGGAAAAGGTGCCGTTGAGTTGATCGGGATCCATGCTGATGATGTCAGCCTTTTTGATGCTTCCATTGGTGAGCAAGCCGGATAGTTCACGGACCACGCCCTCTGACCCAACTGGCAAAAACTGCATGATGTAGGGAGGTTTTCCCCCTTTGATCCGATAGACAATGGAATCCTGCCCATCAGAGAAAAAAGTAACCTCTATTCGAGGCTGTGAAGCATCAATGGTAAAGACATGGGTACGACCGGTGGCATCTCCCATGGTTACTTCAAAGACTTCTTGGATCATGGCGGTAGCCTGTATCCCGCCATCGGGGAAAGTCTGGATTTCCAGAATGCTATCCCCATAGACAAAGCGATCTTCGGTCGGTTGGATCAACATCAAATCGGCGTTGTCAACACTTTTCATCAAGACTTTTTCGACCGAGAGGGGAGCAATGGCAAAGCGCAATTTTCCCTGAAAAATTTGATCATTGGTTAGATCTCGGGTAAAAGGATCAGCTTCTAAGGGTAATTTTGCCGTAACCTGCCGGACGTATCTGCCCTTGGGATAGACATTCAAATAAGATTTGCACAGTGGTACCAGCGAATCTTCATTGGCTTGGATACAAGCCTGATAAGCGAGGTATTCTGGATCTGGCTCCGCAGGAACGACTACCTCTGGAATTTTTTGCTCGCAATTTTTCAGGGCAATGGCTGCCTCGTATGTATAGATGCCTGTAAATTTCCCCTTAGACCATTTGGTCATATATCGCTGGTAGTCTTCACAGAGATTGGAGTTTCTCGCAGCGTTCCACTCCCGCTGATCCATCGCATCCAGGGCTTCGGCAGCCAAATGATCGTACTGAGAACCAATGAATCGCTCCAGGCAGTTTTTAGTAGGGTTCTGAGAGCAGATTTGCCACTGATTTTTGGGTTGAGGTTTGGGAGTATTTCTGACAGTTGGCTTTCGGTTGCAGAGTTGATCGACTAACGCCCTGACTTCCCCTTTTCTGCGACTGTCTGGATAATCTCTCAAGAATCCCGAATAGCTTTCACAATCGTTGGCGCGACTGGCTGCTTCCCAGGCCGATTCTTCCCGTTTCATCAGGTAGCGAAAACTGACTTTGCCAGCCCGGGAGGTGGTCTCTCCACTGGCTGAGATTACGTCAAAAAATATGGTCAGACTACCCGTAGCATTACTGACAATGGGATACATCAGTTCTTTCGTTTCGTCCCTCCCTAACATAAATCCTCTGGAGGGAGCTAGCATGCCGTTGGGCGTAAGAAGAGTGGCCCCCTTTACCTGGATTTTGTTGTTCTTATGCTTCTTCTTGGCCCAAGTAAGCTCCTGGAACTTGATCCGAATTTTCCCGTTTTTATCTCCTGAAGCATTGAGGACTACATTTGGGACATTGGAGAAGACAAATATTTGACCATCATCATGGATTTGCTCGAAATGGACTTTCACCGAGCCGGTAAATTCCGTCTGCTTCCCACTTTCTTTATAGGGAAAAGTAATGGTCTTTTGGGAAAAACTGGCCAAAGGAACCAGTAACAGCCCAAAGAGGAGCACCGCAGACATCCATCGTAATTGCTGCATAAGGAAAAAACTAATCGCGGCTTTTGGGGTTGATTTTGATCGTCCGGCGGCCCGCAGAGTCGGTTGGTCTGGTGCTTCGGTTGATTTTGATGGTTTTTCTTGTGGGCGGTGCATCTTGTGGAGTCGAAATCGGCGGTGGTGGAGGAGGGGGCGTTTTCGGTGGCGGCGGTGGGGGAGGGGTATCCGAACTGTCCCCGTAATCGGTTTCATCCCGATTCACCAGCAGGGAGGAGTCGTCCACCACAATCCCCTTGTTTTTGTTGACAATGTCCCGAGGTTCGGCCACGTCTCGAATCCAGCGGGCCACGTTCTCATCCTCTGGAAAGGGGGCCGTTTGCTCTGCATGGTAGTTTTTGTATTGCAGAATCTCCCCAATCCGGATCGTCAGCATATTGAGATTGAATGCTTTCCCAAATTCAGAAGTATTGCCGCAAATCCTCCCCTTGAATCTGCCTTCCGCTTTGATGTTGGGATGCCACGCTTGACTTTTCATATAGAGCTTGGCCGCAGAGATGGGATAATCCGAGGGAAACGTAATTTCCACTTCGTGATAATTCCCGTAAATAGGCATTTCGTCCCCATCTACCCCTACGATGCTGCGAACATGATAGCCAACCAAGTATCCCTCTGGTGGGAGATTCCTGCCGACGGGTTGGTAGGTGATGCGATTCGTTTGATCTGCCAGTTGAGCAATGGATAGGTGTTCTTTCGCAAGGCGTTTGTCCCGTGGATTTCGGAATTTTTGCTTGGCGTAGTATGCTGTTAATTCTTGTAATGATTTGCCTGGCATGAAAGGGGGTGTTTTTGGTGGGAAATTAAGGAACGTCGAGGAAAT
>JBCCCJ010000321.1:0-6346 GCA_039033615.1 Bacteroidota bacterium | reverse complement strand
TGTCCAGTGGTGTGGGATGTACCGCTAGATTCGATGATTTCAAGGGAAAATGGCAAAAAATTCGTCCATTCGTGGCAAACTAGAAAAAGGCATCATTCCCAAGGGAGGTACCGCTAGATTCGATAACTTCAAGGGGAAATATAGCAAGTCGGGAAAAATGGCCCATCTGTCGGGCAAAACCTCCCATTACTTCCCCCGAAACCCGGCGTAAACTTGTACTGTCAACCGAAAACAAGCTTTTATTCTCATCCATTAACCAGTACAAATTATGGCAACTTTTGAAGTACCCACCCGCGAATCCGTCAGTGCTACCAACCAAGCGATTTTTGACAACCTGAAAAAGAACGTTGGTTTTGTCCCCAACCTCTACGCCGCCTATGCTTACAGCGACACCGCTCTGGGAGACTACCTGGCCCTGCAAAACCGCAAAAGCAGCCTCAAAGCCAAAGAACGCGAAGTCGTCAATCTGGTCGTGAGTCAAGTCAACGAATGTCAGTATTGTCTTGCGGCTCACACCGCCATCGGCAAAATGAATGGCTTCACCGACGAGCAAATCCTGGAAATCCGTACCGGAAAAGCCTCTTTTGATCCCAAAATGGATGCCTTGGCACGCTTTGTTCGCGACATCACCTTGAATCGTAGTAAGCCAAGCGCAGAAGCTGTAGATAACTTCCTCGCTGCTGGCTACACCCGCGAAAACCTGGTCGATACCATCGTGGTCATTGGCGACAAAATCATCAGCAACTTCATCCACGGCACCACCGAAGTTCCCATCGACTTTCCTTTGGCTCCTGCTTTGGAAATTACCCCTGCCTAAGTTCAGCCCGTTCTTTTCAGAACCGATCTTTTGATCCGTTTCAACAGGCGTTGGAGAATCCTCCGGCGCCTGTTTTGTCATGTCCCTTCCTTCTTGTACCTTCCTTCCGAGATCCATGACTTGAACCAACTAATCCCACATATGGCTACCTCATTTTCCCGCCGCGACTGGATGCGTGCCTCTGCTTTGTTGACTGGAGGCTTATTTGCCACTTCTGCCTACCAACCGCTTGCTGCCGCCCCTCGGACCGGACATCGCCCCGCCCATTTTCCTTGGAACATTTGGGAAGAAACCCCTCAGGTTCGCCCGGATTTGCGAGGGCTGCGGGCTCGCTTGCTTGCCAATGAAAATCCTTGGGGACCATCCAGCATGGTCCAACAGGCAATTGTGGACAGCACCGAACGGGGGAGCCGATATGCCATAGATGAAGCCCAAGAACTGATCAGTCAACTGGCAGAACTGGAAGGGGTACCCGAGGACCACATTCTCTTGGGAGCCGGTTCTACCATTTTGTTGGAAAAGACCGCCATCGCTCACTTTCTCGAAGGGGGCAACATCGTTTCTCCTGATCCAACCTACCTTTCATTGATTGCTACGGCCCAGGACATCGGGGCGGAGTGGAAGACCGTCCCCTTGACGGCGAATCATGCGCATGATTTGGATGCGATGGAGCAAGCGATCGACCGCAAGACGCGCATGGTCTATGTCTGCAACCCCAACAATCCTACGGGCACCTTGACTCCACAGAATGACTTGCGAGCCTTTTGTCAGCAAGTTTCTCAACGGGTCCCTGTCTTTGTGGACGAAGCCTATCTGGAATTTTTGGAGGGAGATTATCGCGCCATGAGTATGGTCAATCTGGTTCAGGATGGCTATGATGTCGTGGTGGCCCGGACCTTCTCCAAAATTCACGGGATGGCGGGGTTGCGGGTAGGCTATTTGGTCGCCAAGCCTGAGCGCCTCGCCAAGGTCAAATTGCTGAACAATGGTCCCTTTGGGCTGAGTGTAACCTCCATTGAGGGGGCAAAAGCGGCTTTGCGAGACGAAGAATTCCTCACCAAAACCCGCGTCAATACGCAAGAAGGTCGGGCCATGATTTACACCTACCTGGGAGAACAAGGGCTGGAACCTCTCGAATCTTTTACCAGCTTTGTGCTGTTTCCCCTGCCGGTAGATGGCAAGAAGTACCTCGACGCCATGTTTGAGCAAGGCGTGGGAGTCCGGGTTTTCCAAGTCAATGGCGAGCCCTGGTCGCGGGTCAGCGTGGGAACCGAACAACAGTTGCAATACTTTGCGGGAGCCCTCCCCAGAGCGTTAGCGGTTTAGCCGATCCAAGTAGGGTTAGACCATGTTTGGGATAGAAAATTTGCTAAAGAAATTGACTGATTTGAGGTTCTGACAAGCAATTTTGACGAAGAATAGCGAGCTATTTTGAGGAAAAAGTGCGCTGTTCAGGTTCTCAAAGCTGAGAATTTCCGAGAAAATTAGCGTCCCAAACATGGTCTTAGGCTGGCAAGATCGAGATCCGAGCCTGGTGGGTTTGTTGAAGCGGCAGGACATGGGATGTTAGCATTTCAGGCGCAATCAGTTCAATTTCGTATTGACCTGCTTTCTCCGCTTCTTCAACCTCCACCAATTGTAAGCGGTGGGTACCGATGACATAGGTCGCCATGACCTGATTTTCATGTCTACCCATTTGAGGAGCTACCTGGAGAAATTTCCCGACTACTTCCATTTGCCTTCGCATATCAGTAACGGTCCAACGGATGCTTTTGCAAGCGGTGACCCCATTGGAGTGGGTGAGATCGGCCTCAGAGCGAAGGATATTCGGTAAGACGGGTCCCATCACAAAGGGCAAACGCAAATTGGCGGGAAACATGAGTTCCCAGTTCATGGTGATCTTGTCTGGCCGCAGGCGGAAAAAAGCTTTGGGTTTGGAGACCTTAATCCCCTCCCCTTTCAGGTAGGATCGCTCTGAATGAAGGTTAGGGCATCGCAGGCAGAAGTCAATGATCCCGACTCCGCTGTCAAATGCCTTTCCAAAGCGTGCTATGTGGCCGCGTTTGGCAGGGCGAGACCAGAGCTTGAGGAGGCCCATTTTCCACAAGAGGCGAAAAAATTCGTTCTTGGCCTTGGGTCGAATCGCAAATAGCTCTAGGAATACGCCGTCGGCAAGATAAATCAAAGCATTGTGGGAGAACCCGCCACTGTGGAAACCGCCCAGATGGACGTGAAAGCCTAGCTGTCGAAAATCGGTGACAGCTTGCTTCAGATCGGTGACCCCGATGACGATATGGTCCAGGGAGAATGAGATAAATAGCGAGTTAGGGTAGTATGCATGGCCGTTGAAAAGCAGGCTTCTCAACGAGTTAACCAAGCTACAAAATTTTTCACTTTCTCGTGAGAAAGCAGTTTCTCCAGGCTATTATAGTGTCTGCCCAGTTCTTTATGGTTGATGAACCGATGAATCTGACGGTGGCAATCGCGGCAGAGATCTACAGTTTCTTCCATCTGTTCTCTGCTGAACCGCTTTTTGAACCACTTATTGGAATGGAGGGTGCGAGGAATCAAGTGGTGTCGGGAAGTACGTTCGACCTCTCGCTCGCAAAGTTCACAGATGATGGGATCGGTTTCCATAGAGATTGATACGGGATTGCTTCGCTGCGGGAGGCGAGAAGCGGGAGTTGTCGACTACAAGCCCATTTTTCCTAAGAAATACACCCAAGGCGAAATACAATTTCGCGCTACTTCTTTTCCCGCATCTCGCTTCTCGGCTCACGCTTCTCAAGCTTTCATCCGCTGAAAATAATCCACCGCAGCCGCTCTCACTTTCGGTGCCAACAACAAAGCCGAGATCATGGTCGGGAACGCCATCATCGCGTACATGCCATCAATGACGGCTAAGGCTGCATCTAGAGAAGCAACTGCCCCGAATAGAATGGAGCCGACGTAGAAATAGTTGTACCAATGTTTGCGCTGCGCGCCCACCAAAAAATTGAGGCATTTGGTGCCGTAGTAGGAAAAGGAGAAGAGAGTAGAGAGCGAAAAAGAGGCGACACAAATGGCGAGTACCCAATTGCCGATGCCAGGGATGCCCTGCTCAAACGCACTCAAGGTTACACCGATGCCTTCATCACTGCCAGAATTCCAGACCCCGGTAACGATGATGGCCAAGGCGGTCATGGTACAGACGATGATGGTGTCAATGAATGGGCCAAGCATGGCGATGAGCCCTTCGCGGATGGGTTCTTTGGTTTTGGCCGCACCATGCGCCATGGGAGCCGTACCGATCCCAGCCTCATTCGAGAAAGCCGCCCGACGCACGCCTGCCAGAATCAGGCTTCCCAGCGCTCCACCGAGGACTGCTTTGCCAGAAAACGCATCTTCCAAAATCAGTGCGAAGCTGTCGGGAATGGCAGAAACATTGGTGACCAAAATGTAGATCACAGCCAGTACATAGATGCCCACCATGAGCGGTACCAAACTACCAGAAACAGCACCGATGCGTTTGATTCCGCCAAAGATCACCAAGGAAACCAAGATCGTGATTCCGATGCCGATGGCCGCATTGGTCCACAATCCATCAGCTACCCCAAACGGCTGAAGGACTACCTGACTGATCGTTTGGGTGAGTTGGTTCGCTTGAAACAAGGGCAAGGCACCAATCATGCCCGCGAGTGCAAAAAATACGGCCAGCGGGCGCCATTTTTGCCCGAGTCCTTCAGTGATGACATACATGGGTCCACCTTGGATTTCTCCGGCAGAGTCTTTGCCCCGATACATGATCGCGAGCGTACAGGTAAAAAATTTGGTGGCTACTCCTACCAACGCACTGATCCACATCCAGAAAATCGCACCCGGTCCTCCGGTCGTGATGGCGACTGCCACCCCGCTGATGTTGCCCATCCCTACCGTAGCGGCGAGGGCCGTAGATAAGGCCTGATAGTGATCAATGTCTCCCGGATCATCTGGATCATCGTATTTTCCCCGCAAGATCTGGATGGCGTGTCCGATGTAGCGAAACGGAATCAGGCGCGAGTAAAACAGGAAAAAGAGGCCTCCACCTAAGAGCAACACCAGCAAGTGCATGCCCCAGGCATTGTTCCCAAAAGCGATCAGGAACTGTTCAAGTTGTTGGAAGAATTTCATAGAAGGTAGTATCGCTGCCGAAAGATGAGGTTAATATGGTCCTAAGAATTTATGCCCATTGAAGTGAATCAAATGGTCTGGAGATGCTGCGATCCACACCTCTGTTTCCCAAGCAATATCCGGTGCAAATTTTCTAAAGGTAGTTCTATCCAAAAAAGCCGTAACGAAGATGATTTCAGCTGTGCAAGATTTTGTTAAGGATTGAAGTCTCAACAATCTGATTTCGTCAATTGGGCCAGAACTATGAACCGCTTCAATCAGATAGATCCAGTTTTTGGAAGCAGAAAAAGCAATGATATCGGGCAATTCGTCGTGCGCCAATTCAACAAACTGAAGATTGGTTAATGCTGCCTGATTGAGCAACAGAAATTTATCAGCAGTATCTCCAACGTATAACACCTGACTCCCTTCTCCAAATCTTGGGAGAAAAGATTCGATGATTGCCTTTTGTAGCACATTGTGTTTGCCAGGTGAAAAATGTAATTCTATTCCTTCAGGAAGTAGGACTTCAATTTGTTGCAAGTCTCGATTTCGAGCCAATTGCTCCCTCAAAGCAGGGAAATCAGCGAGCGCAGCGGCACACTTCTCTATCCAGTTTGGTTCCAGAGATGTTCGAAACAGTTCTGCGAAAAATGGAGGTAGCCCATATCCCCTAGCCGGGTTATTGGTCGCAGTTTTCGGGGCCGATTTTTCTACGATTCCAGCGGCAAGTAGCAACTTGAGGTCTATCCGCCGAATGTTATCATACGAGCCAGAATTGATTGATTCGCCAAACGCCTGGTTGATGAATTCAATGATCTCACGAGTTTTCAGAGAAAAATTGTGCCCTTCACAACTTTTAGCATTTGATATATCAACCATGGTTTTCACATCCCCAATAGCCAAGAATGCCATCGCCATTCTCTCCAATCTCCTTGATGTTTGGTCCATAGGAATTCCAAATTGATCCAGAACGAACAGGGCGTGATTGATCAACTGTCGAATTTCAGGCGACTTGGCCCTAAAAGTGGGACTATCTTCTGGTTGCAGGCGAGGCGTTTGGTCCATCAAATAATAAGAATTGGCGATTGCTGTCAGTTGCCTGATAATGAAAAGTCGTGTCTTCTAATGAAGCTATGTATTTTTTCACCTCCTGAGCCAATTCATAGGCAAATAAAGGAGCTACAGCGTTCCCGATTTGATTAAATGCGCTGGTCTCTGAGCCCGCGAATTGGAACCAATCAGGAAAGGATTGGAGCCTTGCGGCCTCTCTGACGGTCAATCTTCTTCTGCGACCATCCGGTAGTTTGATTCGGTGCATATCACCAGTTGCCCCGGCTATATTTCTACAGGTCAACGTTCTTGCAGGACGATCAAGATACAGGTCTCTTGGGTTGGTAC
>JBCCCJ010000320.1:0-6346 GCA_039033615.1 Bacteroidota bacterium | reverse complement strand
TTCCGGCGCGACAGGCTCGGCGAGGGGGGCGCGGTCATGTGGCCTGTGGCTTTTGTGGCCCAATCTGAGATTGATAGGTCTTCAGGCGTAGCCAAGATGATCGCGCCCCCCTTGCGCTGGCTAGTGCATGGCTCAAGGGGGGCAGCAATCGCAGATTGCGGGGGGACCAGTGCCCCCCGTTTCCTTTTTCCTCACCTTTTGCCCAATTTGCAGGAACAGAACTCTGAACCTCTGCCAAAACCTGCGAAATGCAATTTCGCGCTACCATTGACCCCTGTTCCATGAAACTCTCTGCTGACCTCGTTGCCCAAAGTCCTGCTGGCTGGATTGAAACCGTGCTGGAAAACTTCGATGCCTTTTTGTTGGACCATGCTGATTGTGAGCGCAAGGCTTCTTCCATGGCCATGAGTTTCGTAGCCAAATATCCAGACCGCTTAGAGATCATTCCCGAATTGATCGATACCGCAGTCGAGGAGTTGGAACATTTTCGGGATGTGTACAAACTCATGGAAGCTCGCGGCTTGCAACTCCCTGCGAAGATGACCCAAGACCTCTACGTCAAGGAATTGCTGTCGCACAGCCGCTCCGGGCGGGAAGAGCGCTTCATGGACCGCATGTTGTGGGCCTCGGTGATCGAATGCCGAGGAGCAGAACGCTTCCGACTGGTGTACCAGAACCTCCCTGCCGGAGAATTGAAGACCTTCTACCATCATCTTTGGGCTTCCGAAGCGAAGCACGGCCACATCTTCGTCAAGATGCTGCTCCATTACTTCCCCGAGGAGCCCGTGTACAAGCGCCTGGACGAATTGGTGAACATCGAGGCGGAGGTATTGGAGCGCTTGCCATTGCGTCCGGCTTTGCATTGAGCAAGTAGGGGTTTGCCGAGGCAAACCCCTACGGTGATCACTTCGAATGAATCAGCGCACGGCTACTTTGCGCGTCAGCATCTGCTCGCCTACTTGTAGTTGCAGCACGTAGATGCCGCGGGCGAGTTTCTGCACGGGAATGCGCCATTTCACTTGTCCAGCGTAGTTGTGGGGCGCCTGTTGCCAGACTATTTGCCCCTGGGGATTCAGCAATTGACCTGCTACAGTTGCGCCAATGGAGAGGTCGAGCCTGGATTCCACAAATTGAGAAGCGGGATTCGGGAATACCTGCCAAGCCTGCTGGAGTTCCTCCGCCCGACTGGTGAGAAATACCCGAATCAGTTGGGGCAGGGTATCGGCTCCGCAACCATTTTCGACGATTTGTCGCACTTCATACTCCCCGGATTGGGCATAGGTGTGGGTGGGATTGGCTTCATCGGAGGTAGTCCCATCCCCGAAATCATAGCTGATCTGGAAGGCATCGGTGGCGGTAGAAACAAAGTCAATCAGTAGACCAGTTGGCGTGAATTCAAAATTGGCAGAGGGCAGCGAGTCAAAGACGCTTACTTCTACTGGCAAGAAGGGAATGCCACAGGGGAAGCCCCGTCCGTTGATGAGGACATCGTAGAAGAGCACCTGCTCCTGACTGGAAGTAGTTGGATCTGGCCAGCTTCTGGAGAGTCGCATGAGGCCAATTTGTTCATAAGGAAAAGCAGCTCCCGCTTGAGAGGTAAACAAGCCCCCTACCGTACTGCCTGCTACGTCCAAGACAAAGACACCTGTACCCAAGGATAGGTCTACGCCCACCCTAGCCGACCCATCTGGTCCTGGCACGACCGGAATGATGCGAGTACTAATGATGCTAGCACCGGGCGAATGGCGAAGGTTGAGGTGCAGATCACCTGCCTGTTGAGGATAGACCGTGAGCGAATCCAGAATGACGGGATTGGCCATCTGCAGTTCCATACCTTGCTGGCCAATCGGCTCGAAGGTGCCATTGCCGATGGAGGTGTCTGGCGCACCCAATGTGTAGCGCGTAGAAGGAGCGAGATAATAGGTTTGATTCTGAGTCAGGGGCGGCGTTTCAAAGGCAGAACCCGTGAACAACACACTGTCCCAATGCCAATCGGAATACCAGGCGACTTGATCCGCGCCGAAATAGGGGACTGCCTGAAGCGTCGCAGATTCTCCCACACAGACACTCGCCGGAGCTGCCAATGCAGGAGGAATGGCTGGATAGTAATGGCGAAGGCCAATGGCGGTGTCGTTGGCCGCAAACTGATCCCCGGAGAGCAGGTGGGTGACTTCTACCCGAAAATCTCCCCCCACCCGGAAGTCATAAGGAGGAAGGAAGATCGAGATATTCTGTTCGATCTCCAGCCCGGCAAAGGGAATGGTATCCTGATGCACCAACTGAGTAGCTTGGTAGAGACTCACCTGTAAAGAATCTGCTTCCAACGCTTCTATGCCTTTGTTTCTGAGCCACAGTCGCCAAAGAACAGAATCAGTACCGCAGAGTTCCGAATTGAGATAGGGAGTCAGTAAATCGAGTTCCAGGTCTTTGTAGAAGCCTTGGGTCAAAACGAGGTCATCAATCGTATAGCCCCCGCCCTGATTTTGACCAAAGCCTGCAATTTGCTCCGTTGATTGAACCGAAAACCGAAGTTGCGTACTGCTTGAAAAGTTTTGCCCAGCAGCAAATAGGAGGTCTTTCAAAGCAATGTTTTGGAAAAGGAGGGATTCCCAGCTATTCAATCCCAGGCTATCGAATCGCATGAGGAGAACCCAAGGATCGCTATCGGAACCTCTCGCCCACAGCCCATCTGCTGGCTGAAAGGGTTGAAAATGGCGGCGTAGGAAGAAGCTCAAGCCAAGAAATAAGGTCGTGTCAAACTCTGCGAGGTTATACGTGTCGATCAAATGATCGGGACCACTTCCACCTTCTCCACTCAAAACCAAGGCTTTGGAATCCCCATTTGGATATCCGCCCACTGCTGAAATCAATTTCCCGCTGCCATCTGGATGGGGGAAATAATCAAATCGTTCCAAAGAGGGAATCCCGATCACAGAATCTTGCCAAGGCTGGTTGAAGGAATAGGTCCAAGAAGGAATGCTCAGGGAATAGGGAAATACCAAGGGAGGATTGGGGTGCTGGACAAAAGGCAGATTCTCCCCATCATTCGCCGAAATCTGGTCCAGGCTGTCATCCACAAATATCTGAACGGTGTATGCTCCTGGGAGACTTGCATCAAGGGTTTGGGCAAAAGGAAAGAAGACTGAATCCTCTGGAGGGAGGGCTTGGGCTAAGTTGTTGGTGGCAAGGGTTGTACCATTGAGGGCCAGCGAAACGGTGGTTTGCAGAACGGTGTCAGGCCCCACATTCTTGAGATACGCTTCAAAAGCGATGGCACTCCCAAGGCTATGTTGGGTAAATTCTCTCCCTCTCAATGGAGAAGGGGCTGCTGCTACCTGCGATACGGCAAGGTCCCGGGTAAATACTTCTTCCTGGATTCGCACATAGCTATTGTCGGTAGGGCTACTGCTCCAGGGAGAAGAGATAGGCAGGTTGTAAATGAAGAAATCCTGAAAGGTGGAGTCATTTTTCCGCACACCCAGGCTGCCATTAGGCGGATAGGCCCAAGAACCTCCCAATTGATTCACGAAGTAGATGGTGTTGGTTCCTTCTTCGAGCACGCAAATGTCATAGTTGTGGCTGATGGATCGAATCCACAATTGCTGGTTGCCGGGTTGCCCAAAGACTTTGTAATGTGGGAGATCATCGGCGAAGATGATGTATGGAACGTGTAAAGCACTGATGGTCTGATCTGGCAGTTGAGGATCGCTCGCTGGCAGGGGCGAATTGAAGGCAGGATTCCAGGGAGCATGGACATCGAAAGTAAGTAGACCGTTGGGGGTCAGTTTCAAGGCCGTTACGGTATCCCCAAAAAAGACAAAGGGAAAGGGAAGGGGCAATGAATCGGACCAGCTATTGGGGCCATAGCAATAGTCGCCATTTAGATAGGTCCACCCAGCAGTTTGGAAATCCAATTCTTGATTGATCCCACCCGGATTTCCGGCTTGAGGGAAATAATCATCGACATACAGCGTGGGTTGAGCGGAGAGGAAGCTTGCAGCTAGCAGGCTAAGCAGAAAGATGGGGAATCGTTTCATCGTTGTGTAGGAATAAATGGGGAATTCGTTCAGCCGAAACGACCAAACGGGTTCAAAGAAAAGAGGACGGTGATTGGACAAATAGAAAAAATAAGATAAGCAATTGTAGGGAAAATCCCTAGCCCTTTTCTACCCAAAAACAACATCTTTGCCCCCCACATTGGGTGAATACCAAATGCTCTCTTCCTTTGGTGGTAAGTCCCAATTTCTTGCGAATCTCTGTTGGCGACAGGGCAAATCCTCGACGGCTGACTTGTGCGCCTTGGATGCCTGCTTGCTGGAGGGCCTTTTTGAGGGCTTTGGGTTGAAAAGCCCAGATCTGACGAATTTTCATGACTCTGCCTGGAAAATCAGCAATCAGTTCAGGGCTGTGGAGGTAGCCTTGCGGATGACCAAGGGATAGATGCGCCTGATCCAGAAGGGTTCCAATCCGATCCAGCATGCGGGCTTTGTAAAAAGCGACATCTGGTTCGTAGAGGTAATGGCCGACTTGGGGTAGCTCTGTCGAAATCTCTGGGGGAAGCGGCAAGGTCAAGAGCCAGGAAAATTCGAAGGTTTGCTCGCCTCGCAGGATCTGGAGATGCAATCGCTTTGCGGAATCAGCGGTCTGCTGGCCTTTCATTTCTACCAACAGTTCTTTCACCTCCGAGTCGATGGAAATGATGTCTATCCGTTGGACCCCAGGGAATTCCAGCCAGGCCGCTTTCCAGTCAAAGAGGGGAGACAATTTGAGCAAAAGGGTCTGGCTGTGCTGCTGCATCAGGGGGAGAATCTCTTGCAAATTGGGCTGCCAGGCGTTCGGGTCCATGAGGCGATTGCCGTGCTGATCCCGGCGGGAAGGGTCTACATAGATCAAATCGAAGGGAGGCCCAGCGTAACTTTTTAGGAAAGATTCTGCGGTTTGCGTCAAGATTTTTACCCCAGATGCCCCCATTTGCTGAAAATTATACGCTGAAATTGCCGCGAGTTCGGCATTTGGTTCCAGGCTGACCACCTCCTCGAAACGCTGGGAGAAATGCCAGCTATCTACGCCCAGACCCATGGTGAGATCCAGGCAACGTTTTCCTTGATATTGCTTGAGTTGGGCGGCTCGTTCGCTGCTGGCTTGCTCGTAAGCGCGAGGAGGGAGAATGCAGCGTGAGTTGTAATAAGTGGGAAGCTTGAACCTTGCCTTCTGTAAATATTTCAATTGTGTCAAAACCTCAGCCCACGGGATTTCGTTATGCCTGTGTTGAAACGCCAAAGTTTGTGGATCTTGATCCAGATTTTCCTCCAGCCATTGTTGGATGTTTGCATCTGTTAGAATCTTCCAGGCTTTCTTGTTCATCGAATAGGTGAAATTTTTACTTTTAGGCACAATCTACTAATTTGCCTTTTGTCCCAATGTTCAATCAATCGTCAAATATGAAGCGCTTCAAAAAAATCATGGCCGCCACTCTTCTTTTGCTTGCTGTTGCAGCCATGACCTCTACCATGACTGGATGTACCTACGGCAAAGTCTGCCAAGCCACCAAAGTAGGGAATCATCGCTAATTGCCTATGAGTTCTTGGCAATCCCTTACTCAGCCAGAGCAACTGGCTGAGATTGACCGAGCTTCCCACGAGCGCCCCCAGTTGATCTTCAAACATAGCATCAGCTGCGGCATCTCTGCACAAGCTCAGTATCAACTTCAGTCCGCAACGGACGATTTGGCTGAAGGCTTTGATCTCCATTATTTGGATTTGATCAACCACCGACCTGCTTCTAATGAAGTAGCGGCTCACTGGAAGATTCCTCATCAATCTCCCCAAGTGTTGATCATCAAAGACGGCGAAGTCGTGTACCACGCCAGCCATTTCGGCATTCGTCCCGCAAATATCATAGAAGCTGCCTAAAGAAGTCGCTTCCAGATCATGCGGATCGCCAGGTAATTGCCTAGCGATCCGCGTTTTTGGTTTTTCGGTTATGACGTTCCGAGCGTTGTCCTGACATTCCCCTTGGATACGACAAGTAGAAAGGAGCCACAAATTGACGAATTAGTACAAAGAGTTCCTGTAGTACTCCATTTGTGCCATTCGCCAAGGAAAGAAACCAACTTCATTGCGTAGCGAATTTCCACGACGAATAGGGACTGACGAGAAGGCAATTCGGACATTCGTGGCTAACAAAGAAAAGTTTGCCACGAACTTGTGCTGAGCGACAGCCGAAGTATCCGAATTAGTACAAAGAGTATTTCTAAGGAACCTTTTATGAGCTCTCCAAGCAACTATATTACGAAAATAGGGTTTGAATTAGAGCGTACCCAATTTCCGCAACAGGCGGCTAAAAC
>JBCCCJ010000319.1:0-6355 GCA_039033615.1 Bacteroidota bacterium | reverse complement strand
TTCTGATCCGCCGAAAGCGCATCAGTCCCTGGAAGGTTTGGTTCGGATTCAGGGTAAGGCCGCCAAAGTATCCGTCGAATCGAATCGCCTCAAGATTTTCCCCAAAAGCAGATTGGAAGGCCCAATTACCGTGCAACTAGAGGCCGGACTGCTCAGTCAACTGGGTCAAAAACTGGCCGAGCCCATCTTGGAGAGCCTCACTTTCGAGGAAGCCAAGCCCAAGGTTCGCATGGTCGGAAAAGGCACCATCCTTCCCCGCTCCGAAAGCATGCCATTGGTCTTTGAATCCATCGGACTGAATGCGGTAGATGTGCGAGTGATCAAGATTTATGAGAAAAACATTCCTCAATTCCTCCAAATCAACCAACTCGACGGCCACAGCGAACTGAAGCGAGTCGGGCAGGTGGTCGCCACGAGTCGGGTAGCACTGGAAGGCGACATGACTACCTGGAACCGCCATGCCTTGGATTTGAGCACCATCATGGAACCTGATCCGGGTTCGTTGTACGAAATTGCGCTCGGCTTCCGCAAGTCCTATACCACCTACGATTGCGAAGAAGGCAACACTGGAGACTCCAACTCCATGCTGGAGGTCGGCGCGGACTGGTTTACCTTTACCGAAGCAAATGACAACAGCAACTGGGACTATTGGGAGGAAGAATATGCCTATGGCTATCAGGCAGATCCCTGCTACCACGCCTATTACCATCCTGGCCGCATGGCCCGCCGCAATGTGTTGGCCTCTGACCTCGGACTGATCGCCAAACAAGGCGATGCCGGAGCCATGTTCATCGCTACCAATCTCAAAACTACCCAGCCGGAATCCGGCGTAGAACTGGCGATATATGACTACCAGCACCAGTTGATCAACACCTTACAGACCGATGACAAAGGCATGGTTCGAAGCAATCTGGACCGCACGCCTTATTTGCTCATCGCCCAAAAGGGGAATCAGCGCGGTTATTTGCGGCTCGACGACGGTTCTTCTCTGAGCATGAGCCGCTTTGATACCCAGGGAAAAACCTATCACAAAGGCGTGAAAGGCTTCCTATATGCTGAGCGGGGCGTTTGGCGGCCGGGTGATCAGATGTACATCAACTTCATTCTGGAAGACCGCAACGAACAACTGCCACCAGACCATCCGGTCCGGTTTGAACTCAAAGATCCTCGGGGACAATTGGTGCAGCGAGTGGTCCAAACTCAGGGAACTCAAGGTTTCTATCCGTTCCATGTTGCTACTTCTCCGGATGCGGCTACCGGCAACTACCTGGCGGAAGTACAGGTAGGAGGGGCGAAATTCAGCCGAGTTTTCAAGGTCGAGACCATCATCCCCAACCGCCTGAAAATGGCCTTGGATTTTGGTGTAAAGGCCCTTTCTGAAAAGACCTATAACCAAACTGCTACCCTCAACGCCAAATGGTTGCATGGCGCAGTGGCAAACCAACTCAAGGCAGATGTCCAAGTCTCCCTCCAATCGGGATCTACTGCTTTTCCCCGCTACTCGGAATTTACTTTCGAAGACCCGGTCAGGAAATTCTACGGGGAAGAAATCACCCTCTTTGATGGCCAACTAGACGCCAGTGGCAATGCTTCCATTCCTGCCAAAATCAGCGTAGAAGATGACGCACCGGGACAGTTGGTCGCCCATTTCAAAACCAAAGTCTTTGAACCCGGTGGCGCGTTCAGCGTGGATCGTTTTAGCATTCCCTATCATCCTTACCCAACCTATGTCGGCCTGCGAACCCCCAAAGGAGACGCTGCCAGAGGTATGCTGCTGACGGATGTGGATCATTCGGTGGAAATCGCCACCCTGACTCCTGAAGGAAAACCCGTCTCCAGTTCAGTAGAAGTAACCCTATATAAGCTTTCCTGGAAGTGGTGGTGGGACAAAACGGAAGACAACATTGGCACCTATGACGGTACCGTAGATGCAGAAGAATTGCAGTCTGCGACCGTATCCACCACCAACGGCAAGGGGACCTGGAACATGCGGGTTGATTATCCGTCCTGGGGTCGCTATCTGGTGCGGGCAGTGGATCAAAACGGGCACGCCACTGGAAAAATCATCTACATCGACTGGCCCGGTTGGGCAGGGCGCTCTACCGAACGCGAAGGCGGCGGCGCGCAGATGTTAAATTTTACCTCGGACAAAAAACTGTATGAAGTGGGCGAATCCGTTACCCTCAACATCCCAACGGGCGAAGCAGGTCGCGCCCTGGTAACGGTCGAAAGCGGCAATCGGGTATTGGATGCCTACTGGGTAGATGCCACAAAAGGCACCACCCGCTTTTCCTTTCCTTCGACCCCTGCCATGAGTCCCAACGCCTATGTCCATGTGAGTTTGCTACAACCTCATGCGCAAACCAAAAATGACCTGCCGATTCGGATGTATGGGGTCATCCCCATCAAGGTAGAAGATCCAAAGACCCATTTGCGGCCGAACATCGCCGTGGCCAATGAACTCAAACCCAATGCTGGATTTGAGGTGAAAGTGAGCGAAGCAAGTGGTCAAGCCATGACCTATACTGTCGCGGTGGTAGATGAAGGCCTCCTTGGTTTGACTCGCCACAAGGCAGAAGATCCCTGGCAGACCTTCTATCAACGACAAGCCCTGAACGTCAAAACTTGGGATCTCTTCGATCAGGTCCTGGGCGCTTATGGAGGGGAAATTCGCAGCCTCCTCAGCATTGGTGGGGGCGCAGAAGCCGAAGGCCCAAAAGGCCAGAAAGCCAACCGCTTCAAACCCGTGGTGATGCACCTCGGACCGTTCGAACTGAAGGCGGACGAAACCCAAACTCACCGCTTGCAGATGCCCAATTATATCGGGGCAGTGCGTACCATGGTCATCGCTGGCAATCCTACCGGAGCCTACGGTGCCGCAGAAAAAAGCAGTACCGTCAAACAACCCTTGATGGTGCTGGGCACCCTGCCTCGGGTATTGGGACCGGGGGAGCGCCTGAGTCTCCCGGTTACGGTATTTGCCCTGGAGGAGGAGATCAAGCTGGTGAACGTGAGCGTAACAACTGGCAGTTCGGTGATGGTGGAAGGCAAGGAGAGTCAAACGGTTCGCTTCAACGCCATTGGAGAACAGATGACCAATTTTGACCTTGGCGTGTTGAGCAAATTGGGGCCTACGCCGATCAAAATTATCGCCAAATCCGGCAGCCATCAGGCCGTTTATGAAACGGAAATTGAGGTACGCAATCCCAATCCAAGGATCAGCAAACAATATGCGCAGACGGTCGCTGGAAAAGGAAATTGGAAACAAGCCATCAGTCCGATTGGGGTGCGTGGCACCAATGGGCTGGCCTTCGAAGTTTCTACCCTGCCGCCTATGAACCTCGGCAAGCGTCTTTCATACCTCATGCGTTATCCGTATGGCTGTATTGAGCAGACGACTTCCAGTGTCTTTCCGCAAGTCTATCTGAGCAATTTGATGGAGCTGCCACAACAACAACAGCTGCAGATCGATAAGAACCTGCGCGCTGGTATCCAGCGATTGAAGTTATTCCAGACTTCCTCAGGCGGATTTGCTTATTGGCCCGGCCAGAGTCAGGTCAATGAGTGGGGCACCAATCATGCGGGCCATTACCTGCTGGCTGCTCAGCAAGCTGGGTACTCCTTGCCGGACGGGTTGATAAATAGCTGGAGTTCTTACCAGACAGAAAAAGCCAACGGCTGGTCAGGAGACAAACGGGCCGAAGAGCAAACACAGGCCTATCGCTTGTTTTTGCTGGCGATGGCGGGCAAACCAGCCATGGGAGCCATGAATCGCCTGCTTCAGCATAAGAATTTGCCTACCTCTGTTCGCTGGCAATTGGCCGCCGCCTATCAATTGGCTGGCCAAAGTCAAACCGCTCAACGCATCAGCCGGGAGTTGGGAACCACTGTCCAGGAGTACCAGGAGCTTTCTGGCACCTACGGTTCGGGGCTGCGAGATCGCGCCATCGTTTTGGAGGCCATGAGTATCCTCAATCAACGGGACCGGGCCACGGCCTTGGTACAGCAGATCTCCAACAAATTGGCCAGTGATGATGGACTGAGCACTCAGTCCACGGCTTACAGTCTGGTGGCCATGGCCCAATACGCAGGAAAAGCTGGCAGTCAAACCAACATGAAGTTCTCCTATCGCTTGTCCGGTGGCAGTTGGGAAGATGTCAATACAGCCAAGCCCTACTTCCAGTTCACCAGCTCAGAGGTGAAAAAAGGAGAAGTCAGCTTCAAAAATAAAACCGGGGTTCCCCTGTATCCGCGGGTGGTATTGGATGGGGTTCCCCTAGAAGGCGACACCAGCAAAGCCGCCTACGGCCTTCAATTATCGGTCATCTACACCGATATGGAGGATCGCTTTATGCGCCCTACCCAATTGCAGCAAGGCACCGATTTCCGGGCCAAGGTTGTGGTCAAGAACACGGGGAATCGGGATTATTTCGAATTAGCGCTAGACCAAATCTTCCCATCTGGCTGGGAGATTCACAACCTCCGATTGGACGGCAGCGATGCCGCTGGCGACGTGCCAGAATACCAGGACATTCGAGATGACCGGGTCTATACCTTCTTCGATCTGAAGAAAGGAGAAAGCAAATCCTTCAGCGTGTTGCTAAACGCAGCCTACCTCGGCCGCTATTACCTGCCTTCGATCAAGGCAGAGGCCATGTATGACCATCGCATCCATGCCCATTTGCCGGGTCAATGGGTGGTAGTAGAGGAATAGAGATTCTTCTGAGACGAAAAAGCCCGACTTTTCTGAGGAAAGGTCGGGCTTTTTGATGGAGAACCACTACTTTTGATGGAGAAGATCGCTACGCTGGCAGATGTCAGACTGCTACCAATTGAACTCTGATTCATCCCCCAACCCCCTTCTCCATCACTCAACTCAACGCTGCAAGGGGGCTTTTCTGCGAAAATTTGAACCCTGAACATATGTCCTTACCCCTCGAAACTCTCCAGCCCCACGCGCTTTGGCAGCATTTTACAAATTTGAACGCTGTCCCTCGTGCTTCTAAGAAAGAAGAACAGGTGATCCAGTTCATGGTCGATTTTGGAAAAAGCCTGAATCTCCTGACCCAGGTGGACGAAGTGGGGAATGTCATCATCAAGAAACCAGCAACTGCTGGCATGGAGGACCGTCAGACCGTGGTGATGCAAAGCCACTTGGATATGGTTCATCAAAAGAACAACGATACCGACTTCGACTTTGCGACCGAAGGCATTCGGATGTTGTTGGAGGGAGATTGGATCAAAGCAGACGGCACCACCCTCGGCGCTGACAATGGCATTGGGGTAGCGAGTATCATGGCGATGCTTTCTTCTACTGACATTCCTCACCCACCACTGGAAGCCCTCTTCACCATCGACGAAGAAACGGGTATGACCGGAGCTATGGGCCTGAAAGGAGGGCTTTTGGAAGGAAGTATCATGCTGAATCTGGATACTGAGGACGACAACGAGCTGACGATTGGCTGCGCGGGTGGGGTTGACGTTACGGCCTCAGGCAGCTATGATGTGCGAGAAGCTAGTTTCAGTCGGGGTCTGACTTTGACCATCAAGGGATTGACGGGTGGACATTCCGGCATGGACATCTACCTCGGAAGAGGCAACGCCAACAAATTGATGAATCGACTGCTCCTGGCAATGAGCAAGGAATTTGGGGTAGAAATCGGCTCTATTGATGGAGGGGGACTGCGAAATGCCATTCCACGAGAGTCTGTTGCCTTGATCGCCTACGCAGGTGAAAAGTGGGATCGAATGGTCTCCTTTTTGGAGGCACAACAAGCGATTCTCCAGACAGAATACGCCAGCACGGATGAAGGGTTTTCCCTGGTTTGGGAAGCCACTGATGCGCCCGAAAAGGTCATGGATCCCACTTTTCTAGGTCAACTCCTGCGGGCCATCTATGCGTGCCCAAATGGTATTTTCCGCATGAGTCCAGAAATCGAGGGCTTGGTGCAGACTTCCAACAATCTGGCTCGGGTCCTGGTGAAGGATAGTTCTTATGAAATCCTCTGCTTGACTCGTGGCTCCGTCGATAGCGAAAAAAATGATTTGGCCCAGATGATCGAGAGCACCTTTGAGCTGATGGGTGCCAACGTCAGTAGAGGGGGAGAATACCCAGGTTGGGCACCCAAGCCGGATGCTCCCATCGTCAAATTGATGGCGGATCTGTACGTGGAGATGTTTCCAGGGGAACAACCGCTGGTCAGTGCCTGCCACGCAGGCTTGGAGTGTGGCATCCTTGGCACCAATTATCCCGACATGGACATGATTTCTTTTGGGCCGAATATTCGCGGGGCGCATTCTCCTGACGAAACGGTGCAAGTGAGTTCGGTGCAAAAATTCTGGAAGTTTTTATTGG
>JBCCCJ010000318.1:0-6362 GCA_039033615.1 Bacteroidota bacterium | reverse complement strand
GGCACGCCAATCCCCGTGGGTTGGGGCATAAGCTACCTATATGCCGGTCCCTACAGGACCATTGCCTGCGGCAACCCTTTCCTTTGGCAAAGCCAAGCGTGCCCTAGGTACGCGAATGTGAAGGCTTTCCTTTTGCCCTGCATTGAGCGCTTGAAGGAGTGAGTTCCAGCCCCGAAATGCGTAGCTTGCCGTTCTCCATTTGCTCCTTTCTGTGCATGAAGTCCGATTCCCCTTCTCGTTTGCCCATTTTGGCGGTTTTGTTGGCGGCCACCCTTGCAGGTAGTGCAGGCGTATTCATCCATTACATCGAGATCCCAGCCACTTCGATTTCCTTCATCCGTTCCGTCATTCCGGCAGTACTAGCAGGAATATGGATGAAGTGGAAAGGGATTGCTTTCTTTCGGGGCAACTATCGGGTGATGCTGATTGCATCGGGCCTGAATGCCATTCGCTTGTTTTTCTTTTTCTCTGCCTACCAACTCACCTCCATTGGCAATGCGGTCACCATCTCCTACACCTGGCCGATCTTTGTATCGCTGGGGAGTGCTTGGGTGTTGAAGGAAACCATCTCCGTTCGCAACCGTTGGCTCATGCTGCTGGCCTTCATTGGGGTAGGGGTGGTATATGCCAATCAAGAGTTCTCTTTTGAGAATCAGGACTTCCTCGGTATGCTGGCGGCGCTAGGGGTAGCGATCACCTATGCTTGTGTGTTGGTCATTTTCAAAAAGGAATCGAACACTTATCGCCCATTTGAGACCATCTTCTACCAAAATTTGCTAGGCATCGCAGTCTTCCTGCCCTTCTTCTGGTTCAACGAACCCGCCCCAACCCCATTGGATTGGAGCCTATCCGTGGGGTTTTCCGTTTTGCTGGGCGTCATCGCTTTCTCCTTTTTCTTCTATGGCCTGAGCAAACTCAAGGCTTCAACTGCCTCCAACCTGGCCTATATCGAGATTGTCAGCGCTTTTTTGTTGGGTACTTTTTGGCTGGGGCAAGAATTGACCTGGAATATGTTGCTCGGGGAAGCCATCATCATGGGGACCACCTTTTGGTTGCGGAAAGAGTGAAATTGCCTATTTTCGATGTCCATACCCATACCGACTATGAACCGAATCACGATTTGTTGTTTACTCCTGTTTGTGGCGTTTGGCTCCGTATCCCAAGCCCAGGATCCCGTCACGACCCAGCATCAGGTCAAATTGGCCGATGGGCAGGTGATTTCCTACTCCGCTACCGCTGGATATCTGGACCTGCCAAATGAGGCTGGCTCCAATCAAGCCCGGATCTTTTTTGTGGCCTACCTGAAAGATGGGGAAAAGAATCCCGCTGAGCGTCCTCTGACCTTTTCCTTCAATGGAGGACCCGGCTCTTCTTCCGTTTGGTTGCACATGGGCGCATTGGGCCCCAAGCGAGTGCGCATGACCGACGAAGGGGGGAGCATACCGCCCCCGTATGAAGTCATCGACAATCCCCACACCTGGCTGGGGTTCACCGATCTGGTGTTCATCGACCCGGTGGAAACTGGCTATAGCCGTCCCGCTCCAGGAATTGACAAGAAGAAATTCCTGGGCTTTGAAAATGATCTCAAGTCCGTGGGCCAATTCATCCAACTATACCTCTCCCAAAACGAGCGCTGGAGTAGCCCCAAATACCTGGCCGGAGAAAGCTACGGCACCACCCGGGCTGCTGGACTGGCAGGTCATCTCCAAGATCGCTATGGCCTTTTTCTGAATGGGCTGGTCCAAATCTCTCAGGTCACCAATTTTCAGACCATCCGCTTTGCCAAGGGCAATGATCTCCCCCATGCCCTATTCCTGCCAACTTTTGCAGCTACGGCCTGGTACCACGGGCAGGTAGACAAAAGCAAATACCCCACCCTCGCTGATTTGCTCCCCAAAGTCGAAGCCTTCGCCAAGGGGGATTATACCCTGGCCTTGATGCAAGGGGATGAAATGGAGGCAGACCTCCGTACCAAGGTTCGCAAGGAATTGGCGGAGTACACCGGTCTCAGCGAAACCTACTTGGATCAGTGCCATTTGCGGTTGCAGGTCGGCCCCTTCAACAAAGAACTCCTCCGCAAAAAGGGAGAGGTGGTCGGTCGCCTGGACAGCCGCTTCAAAAACACCGATTATGATGATACCGGAGACAGCTATGAGTTTGATCCCAGTTATAGTTCCACCATCTACGGTCCTTTTACCACCGCCGTGTATGAGCATCTGGGGCGGAATCTGAAGTTTCAGAGCCATCTGCCCTACGAGATTCTGACCGGGCGGGTACGCCCATGGGCCATGACCGAAAATGGTGGCTACCTCAATGTGGCCGAAACCCTGCGTCAGGCCATGCACAAGAATCGTGACCTTCAAGTGCTGATTTGCAATGGCTACTACGACTTGGCAACCCCTTATTTCGCCACGGAATACACCCTGGATCATATGTTCCTGGAGCCGGATTTGAAGCAAAATATCGAAATGAAATACTACGAATCTGGCCACATGATGTACATCCATTTGCCGTCTTTGGTGCAAATGACCAAAGATGTGAAGGGCTGGTATGCGGACTGAGTAGCACCGGAATCTGTCTGGTGCAGGGGAGTGTGAGGCATCGTTGATGCGGGACCTGTTAACCGCAAAACCGCAGAATGAAAAATGATAAATGTAAAAGGGGCCAACGCTTCGATCCTTTCGCCTGCGGCGAGCGTGAGGGGGCGAAAGGGCGGCTCCGCTAGGAGACGGTCTGGAACGAAGTGGAAGACGGAGCGTCAGCGAACCCCGATAGCACCCGACTCCGAATGGGCCGGTTGGCGCATTCGGAGGCACGCCCAACTCCTCTATGACTTCTCCCATCCTCACTACCGAACGCCTCGCTTTGTATCGCTTCTCCGAGCGAGACGCAGCAGGCATCTTCGCGCTCAACCTTGACCCCCAAGTCTTGCGCTATACGGGAGATGAGCCCTTTGCATCAAAGGAGGATGCAAGGCAATTTTTACTCGACTACCAAGCGGTATATGAGGCCACTGGGATGGGTCGCTGGACCGTTCGGCGCAAATCAGATGATGCTTATCTGGGCTGGTGTGGCCTAAAACGCCATTCGGATGGCTCGGTGGACATTGGTTTTCGGTTGTTAGGCGAGTTCTGGAATCGCGGTTACGCGACCGAGGCGGCCAAGGCTTGTGTAGCCTACGGTTTTGAAGCGTTGGGCGTAGCTGAAATCATCGGGCGGGCAGTTGCGGACAATGCTGCCTCCATCCGGGTGCTGGAAAAGCTAGGGATGGCCTTTCGGAAAACCGAACAAGTCGAGGGCTTAGGAGAAGCGGTGATCTATGTGAAGCGGTAGTGAGTATGGGCGCGTCCCCTCCCGAGCTGCATCGCTCGTCCGGGGTCGGGTGCTTGTGGGGTTCGCTGTCGCTCCGTCTTCCGCTTTGCTCCAGACCAGCCGCTATCGCGACTGCCCGCCAGCCCCCTCGCGCCGCGCCAGGCCATCCCTCAGGTAGTGCTTCGCAGCAAACTCGCAGAGCCTTCGTCAAGGTACAGCTCGCAATTCGCGTGGGTCTGCAAATAAGCAGCCGGACACATAGGCGTGATCGGTCCCTCTACTGCTCCCTGTACGGCCTTCGCTTTGCGCAGATCTGGTACGGAGACGATGAGTTGGGCACTCTTCAGAATCTGCCGCATGCTCATGCTGATCGCCTGACTGGGTACCGCCTCTAGGCTGGGAAACCAGCCCTCCCCCAACTGCTGCTGCCGACAGGCAGCGTCCAACTCCACCACGAGAAATGATTCCTCTGTCTCTACATCCGCAGGCGGATCGTTGAAGGCCAGGTGGCCATTCTCTCCGATGCCGATCATCGCGAGGTCGATGGGGTGCTGACGGATCAAGGCTCCCAGGCGATCACATTCTGCCTGGGGATCGGGCGTGTCTCCCTGCACAAAGTTGACAGAGGCCAGTTGGCCAACCTGATCGACAAACCGTTCATGCAAATACTTGCGAAAGCTCGCCGGATGGGTGGCAGGAAGGCCCATGTATTCATCCAGGTGAAACAGGTGGACCCGGGTCCAGTCGATATCAGGACTGGACGTGAGGGCTTTCAGCATCTCAAACTGGCTGGCACCCGTGGCGAGAATGAGATTGGCTTCGCCTCGTTGGGCAAGCGTAGTGCGGAGAATGTTAGCCGCTTGTTGCGCGGCAGCTTGTCCTAAAGCAACTGGGTCGGGAGTGATATGTACCTTCATGCAGAGAAGGTAGGCATAATCAGCGTTGTTTGGGGCCTCTGCCAGGGAAAGATAGCCCGACAAAGGGTTGCAGTCCCACTCGACTTGCCCGGATTTCAGAATAGGAGGGGTCGTGATCCAGGATATCTTCATCATAGAACCACCAGGTTTCACCTAGTTGGGTGGGGGGAACAGCACTCAGAGCCAGACCCGCTACAAAAATATTCCAAAAGCGGACGCCTATTTGTCCCCGAATGATGGGGGCAGAAAAAGGCTGAACCAAATCGGCCCGGGAATAATTATAATCATTCAGGTAGTCGTGAAACCTTCCGAGGACCCCCACTTCTCCTTTGACAATCCAGCGGCTCCGTTGATAGCGATACTGTGCAGTAATTCCGGAAAAAATGGTGCCCATATAGTGGTCTCTAGTGGCCCACCGAAAAGCCCCTACGCCTATCGAATGCCACCCGAGCGAATACCTGTCGGCTGTTGTTGGCGGCGAGGTTGGCGGTCAACTCGGCTACCTGGACGACTTCCGTCTTTTTTCCGGCGTAAATCCCCATATCGTGCACTTCTCCCAGGCGTTGGAGGGCAAATCCGCTTTCTTCTTCCGCGATGGTTACCTGGCTGAGATAAAACTCTTTTTCCCGTAGGATGATCTCCAATGGTTTGTGCTGGGGGATGTCCAATTCCTGCATTACACTGTCAAAGCCGGGATACACTACCAGAAGTTCCCATTTCCCCGCTGAGACTGAGGAAAACAGGAATTGTCCTTGGGGATTGGTGAAGGTGCCCAGTTGGAGTTGAGGCAATTGCACTTCTGCCGCTTCCAGAATGGCCCCGTTCTGGGCGAGAACGACTCCTTCCAATGGATGGCCCAAGGCAAGAATCGGTAGGAATAACAAGCAAGCAAGGAGGTACCAGGTGGAAAAAGCAGGCATAGTTAGCGGTCAGTAGCAATGGTGGGGGAAGAGGAAGCGGAAAACGGCAGAATCCAGGGTTTGGGCAGCAAAGAGGCTTGCTCCGCAGTGAGATTGACCTCAGGATTTAGGAACAATCGGCTGCGACGGCCATTCAGCGACACATATACCCTGGCATACACTTCCGGCTCTATGAGGCCTTGGTTGATGAATTTGTCGCGCAAATGGTGGGCGAATTGCAGGATCATATCTGGCTGGGTGGACATCATTTTTTCCTGCAAAGGCGTGAGGTAATCGGAAACGGTTGGTTCCCATTCTCGTCCAGTAGAAGGTTCCCGGACAGTGAAAAAAACGAGCCAGGAATTGGAGGATCCGAAGGTGGAATGCTGCTGGGAAAAAGATCAACGTAGCTCCCATCATGATCCAGGGAAACATACCAATGGGAAACAGCAACCAGGTCAGTACGTGAAATACGACCACGGCTGCATAGGCAAAGGGGGCGGCTTTTGTTCCACCACAACCAAAACGGGATGGTCAAATCATAGATCGCTCCCGCCCAACTGAAGGCGAAAGCAGTTGCTTTGTAGGTGAACAGTTTCCCCATGAGGGGCATATCCGCTTGATTGGGGAGCCAGATCGGCATGGGCATGGCCCGAAACAACCAGTCAGAATGTAATTTGGCAATCCCAGCAAATACATAGACCATCGCCAATTGGATACCAGCCGTATTGGTCGGCCAGGTGTTCATCCGTTCACTGAAGTCGAATCCTTGGTCGGTTGCTGGACCAAAATCGAAGAAAGAGGCTCGCTGATAGACAAGGTAGGCTTGTAGCCATTGGGCCTGCAAGTCTGCGAGTTTGGTTCCGGTAGGCTCGGGAATGAAGTCCTCTACTTGCTGGAGAAATAGCTCCAATTCGGAGTCTAGAGTTTCATAAGCGGGGAGAATGATTTCTCCGCTGAGGCGGGTATGCATCGCTGCAATGTCAAAATCACATTGCTGATCCATGGGAGATTCTCCTGGCTGACAAGCCAGGAGACCCAAAACGATCACAAATGATACGGCTAGGATTGACTGTTTCATAAACGCTACAAAGGTCCGCTAGGAAAAGCTGCGAAAAGTAAATCTTGGGCAGACTGCAGATCTGCTTCGGTGAGTTCCCATAGGTTGGATTCAGGTCCCAGGATGTCGAGGGCTTCCTGAATCTTACTTTGATCAAAAGAGGGAGGATACTTG
>JBCCCJ010000317.1:0-6424 GCA_039033615.1 Bacteroidota bacterium | reverse complement strand
GTAACTCTATCAACCGGGCTTCGGAGGCCATGACCATCTTTGCGGTGGCATGTGCAGGTTTGTTCCCGATTCTCCATATGGGACGTCCCTGGTTGGCAGGCTGGTTCGGTCCGCTGCCCAACACCCGTGGATCACTGTGGGTGAATTTCAACTCCCCTTTGTTGTGGGACGTATTTGCGATTTCCACCTACCTGACCGTATCCCTGGTCTTCTGGTACTTGGGAATGATTCCTGATTTCGCTGCGATGCGGGATCGTTTCGCTCGCAAAGGAAGAATGCTCGGATCTAAGATCTACGCTGGACTGGCCTTTGGATGGGAAGGATCCTCTCGTAACTGGTCTCGTTTTGAGATTGTGTCGTTGATCCTCTCCGGATTGGCAACTCCCCTGGTACTTTCGGTCCACTCCATTGTGAGTATGGACTTTGCCACTTCCGTCATTCCGGGTTGGCACACCACCATCTTCCCGCCTTACTTCGTAGCGGGTGCGATCTTCTCTGGATTTGGGATGGTCCAAACCTTGATGATCGTAACTCGAAAGGTGTACAAGCTGGAAGATTACATCACCATGGATCACATGGAGTCGATCGCCAAGATTGTGATTGCGACTGGCTCCTTGGTAGGATTGGCCTATATGACGGAATTGTTTACTGCTTGGTACTCCGGTAGCTTGTGGGAACGCTATATTTTCGCCAACCGAATGTTAGGGCCCTTTGGCTGGGCGTACTGGATCATGTTCACCTGTAATGTGGTTACCCCGCAGTTGTTCTGGTTCAAGAAAATCCGGACCAATATGCTCCTGACCTTCATCATCTCAATCTTTGTGAACATCGGGATGTGGTTCGAGCGATTTGTGATCATCGTAACCTCCTTGCACCGAGACTTTCTGCCTTCTAGCTGGACGGACTATACGCCCACCTGGGTGGAAGCGGGAATTTTCATTGGAACCTTTGGCTTGTTCATGTTCCTCTTCCTGCTGTTCTCCAAGTTCGTGCCGGTGATCAATATGTTTGAGGTGAAGACCTTGCTTCATCACCCCAGTAAACCTGATCACGTCAAAGACAAAGAAGGCAGTGGAACCACTGTCAACTAAGCTTCTCCAACTTTACCCCCTTTTGAATCACCTCGAAGGATACCATACACAATGAGTCAGAATCTTTTGATCGGAAAATTTTGGGACCCAGACAAAGTCTTGGATGCGCTCAAGCAATTCAAGAAGGACAACGTGCTGGTATATGACGTGTTTTCACCATTTCCGATTCACGGCATTGAACCCTACCTGAATATCAAGCGGACCCGCTTGACTGTAGCCTCCTTCATCTATGGATGTATGGGATTGGCTACGGCCCTCTTGCTGATGGGCTCCATTTACGGGGTCATTTGGCCGATGAACATCGGGGGAAAGCCTTCTTTGGCCTTTCCAGACTTTGTTCCGATTGCCTTTGAGTTGACGGTATTGTTCGCAGCTCATGGAATGGTCTTCACCTTCCTGGCGGTTGGTCGCTACTGGCCGGGAAAGAAAGCCATCTTGATGGATGACCGCCAGACAGATGATGTCTTCGTGTTGGCCATCGACAAGAACAAAATCACCGACGAAGCCGCTGTACGCCAGGTATTGGCTGACAATGGTGCCTACGAAATCATGGAAAAAGAAATTGCAACCACATGAAATTCAACATACACAATTGGAAGTCGTTGGGAGTGATTGTGCTGTTGGGCCTCATCACTACCAGTTGCTACAACAACAAGGCGGAGCGAAACATTGAGTTTTCCCCCAACATGTATAACTCCCTTCCCTTGGAGCCATACAGTCGGACCGTGTACGGCGAAACCAACTACGGAGGCAATTATGCCGCCCTGGATGAAGGGGTAGATGAAATCCGCTACTTTGACAATGGCCTGCCTGCCCAAAAGCCAGTAGAGGGAACTGTCCCTCGCGCGGAATCTTGGTATTATCAGGAAGCTTATTCTCCCTATCCTTATGGAAATTCGGTGGAAGAATACGAGCGGGCAGGAGCGGAATTGACCAGTCCTCTGAACGACTCTACCACCAATGAAGGCGGCTTCAACTGTACCGAAGCGACCTATCAGCGGGGAAAAGAGACCTACGAGGTATTCTGTATCATGTGCCACGGCGAAAAAGGAGATGGAAACGGGAATTTGGTTACCAGTGAAGTGTATCCTCAGGTTCCTTCCTACTACGGACCGACTCTGAAAGATCTGCCCGCAGGAAAAATGTTCCACACCCTGACCTACGGAAAAAACCTGATGGGCTCCTACGCTTCTCAAATTACTCCACAGGAACGCTGGGAGGTCATTTGCTACATTCAGGAGTTCCAGAAACAGGCAGCACAGTAATTAGGCATTCACTCATAAAAGAATCATACATTGGCAACGGAACACTTTTCACCAGAACAACTCACCGAGCGATTCACGTTTGACAGTCGTTTCCGAAACATCGCCTTTGGCCTGATTGGCATCGGCTTGGTTTTGGTTCTGGCTGGAGTGTTTTTTTCCGGTCAGGGGGGAGACGATCACAGCGCCGCAGAACACGCGAGTGCCGTGACAGAAAGCCTTGCTCATCCTGTCGCAGATACGCATGGTCATGGTCACCATGAACCGACTGTGGGGAAGCGGGTATTGTCGAACCTGCTCATTTGCAGCATGTACTTCATCACCATCTGTATGGGAGCCTTCTTCTTCCTGGCGGTGCATAGAGTTGGAAATGCCGGCTGGCAAACCGCGATTCGTCGCGTTCCTGAGGCGATCATTTCGTATCTCCCGATTGGTGCCGTCGGTTTTGGCGCCATCTTTTTCTTCTTAGGAAACCTATTTGAATGGTCTGATCCTAGCATCGCAGTTGGACAAGATCCCCTGATAGACATGAAGCGGGCATACTTGAATGATGGATTTTTCATCATTCGTAATGTGATCTACTTCGGAATATGGGGAGGCATTGCTTGGTATCTCCGGAAATTATCCATTGAGCAGGATAGCAGCAGCGATGGGCTAGCCCAATTCAATCGAAGTGGCGTGATCTCTGCGGTGTTCATCATCCTCTTTGCGATCTCCTACTGTCTGTTTGCGGTAGATTGGGTGAAGTCTTTGGAACCCCACTGGTTCAGCACCATCTTCGGAATTTACATCTTTGGGGGCTCAATGAAGTCAGCCATGGTGGTGATATTCCTCTTGTTGGTATTCCTACAGAGCCAAGGTTATATGAAGTTTGTGAACAACGCACACTTTCATGACGTTGGCAAGTACGCCTTTGGATTCACTGTATTCTGGGCCTATATCTGGATCGCACAGTATTTGTTGATCTGGTATTCCAATATTCCAGAAGAAGGCATCTACTATGTGAAGCGATACCGGACGGAAGACCACACCTACTTGGGCTATGCCTTTTTCTTCTACTCCAATATCGTCATCAACTTCATCATTCCATTCCTGGCCTTAATGACTCGTAACGCAAAACGCGCCGCAGTTGCTTTTGTGCCAGTTGCAGTCTTGATGTTGTACGGCCACTGGCATGACCTCTTTCTGATGGTGATGCCCGGAGCGATGGGATACAATCCTGGTATTGGCCTGATCGAAGTAGGCATGTTTGTAGGCTTCGCCGGCATCTTCATTTACACCGTATTGACTGCTTTGACCAAAGCTAACTTGGTGCCGCTGAAACATCCTTATCTGGAAGAAAGTCTGCATCACTCTACTGGTCCAGTCTAAATATGAAAAAAACTATATAGAGTTTTAACAATATTTGGCTTGCCTAGTTATATTGGTAAGAATTTAAAAAAACAAACTGATACATGGACGCTCAATCATTGCTGGGTCTGATTCAGGTTACGTTGGGGATCATTTTTGTGATGGTCTGCGTAAACCTGTACCTGATTTTTCGTCTGAAAGACATTGATCCCTTTGCTAAGTGGAATCCACACGCCATCAACGGTACCTTGTTCTTAAGCTTTTTGATTCTGGGAACGATCGCTGCTTTCTGGAGCTCTTCTGCATATTTGGAGAAGATGATCCTGGTCCAACATCCCGCTTCTGCCCATGGAATACAAATTGACCGGATGTTTAGCAACACCATGTGGGTAGCGGTATTTGTTACGGTCGTAACCAATATACTGCTGTTCTACTTTGCCTTCCGCTACCGGAAGCGCGATGGTCAGAAAGCTACTTACTATCCACACAACACCATCCTGGAACTCATTTGGACAGCCGCTCCAGCAATTGTCCTCACCTTCCTGATTGTTGATGGAATTCTTGTTTGGCATGACATCGTTGCGGAGCCGGAAGACAATGCCATCCAAATTGAAATGACGGGAGAGCAGTTCTTGTGGAACATTCGCTACCCCGGAGCAGACAAGGAATTTGGAGAAGCCCACGTGAGTTTCATTGATCTGGGTTCTGGAAACACACTCGGCTTTAACTGGGAAGATGAAAAAGGACGGGATGATGTCATTGCTCAGGAATTGTGGTTGCCAGTGGGGCGAGAAATCAATATGAACATTCGTTCCAAAGATGTGTTACACTCCATGACGATGGCCCACTTCCGGGTGAAGATGGATGCCGTCCCTGGACTAACTACCAACTTTAAATTCACTCCCACGGTAACGACGGATAGCATGCGTCAAGCAACCGGGAATCCTGAATTTGAGTACGAGCTTTCTTGCCAGCAGATTTGTGGCCGTTCTCACTGGAACATGCGCAAGATCATTAAGGTTGTCTCTTATGAAGACTATTTGATCTGGAAATCTGAGCAAAAGCCGTTCTTCGCCACATGGTTGGAAATGAACAATTTGACCGAGCAGGACATGGCGCTCAAACCAACACCTCAGACCGAAGAAGAAGAGTCTGTAGTTGAGGAAGAAAGTCAAGAAGTGGCCGAAAAAGAAGTCGCAACCATCTAACGGAATCGTATTTTCTGAAGGAACACCAAACGTATATAGATTTAGGGTAGTAACAACCTTTCGTCAACAAGAACAAGATGTCACACGTAGAAGGTCATCACGATCATCATCACCACGGTAACTTCTGGACCACGTACGTATTCAGTACCGATCACAAGACCATTGCCAAGCAATTCCTGATTACGGGAATTTTCATGGCAGTAATTGGGATTGGGCTGTCCGTATTGTTCCGCCTTCAGCTCGCCTTTCCTGATACACCGATTCCATTCCTGGAAACTTTGCTAGGAAAATGGGCCGAAGGTGGCATCATCAAATCTGAGTTTTATCTCGCACTGGTAACCATGCACGGTACCTTCATGGTATTCTTTGTATTGACCGCTGGATTGAGTGGAACTTTCAGTAACTATTTGATCCCGCTACAAATCGGTGCGAGAGATATGGCTTCTGGCTTTATCAATATGCTCTCCTACTGGTTTTTTGCAGTTTCTTCGGTCATCATGCTGGTGTCGCTCTTTGTATCGAGCGGTCCTGCGGCTGCCGGATGGACCATTTATCCTCCGCTGAGTGCTCACCCAAATGCGATTCCCGGTTCTGGACTGGGAATGACCTTGTGGTTGCTGTCGATGGCGCTGTTCATCGCTTCTTCTTTGATGGGAGGCATCAACTACATCACCACAGTGATGAACCTTCGGACAAGAGGGATGAGTTTCTACCGCCTTCCCCTGACCATATGGGCCTTTTTCTTCACCGCAGTCATCGGGGTACTTTCTTTCCCGGTCCTATTCTCCGCGGCGTTATTACTGATGTTCGACCGCCTGGCAGGAACCAGTTTCTTCCTTTCAGACATGTTCTTGCAAGGAGAACTGCTCCATTATCAAGGTGGTAGTCCGATCCTCTTCCAGCATTTATTTTGGTTCTTAGGACATCCGGAAGTATATATTGTCTTACTCCCGGCCTTGGGAATTGCCTCGGAGGTGGTGTCGGTCAATGCCCGAAAACCGATCTTTGGCTATAAATTCATGGTCTGGTCCATGATGGCGATCGGATTCTTGTCCTTCATCGTTTGGGCACACCATATGTTCGTCTCTGGAATGAATCCCTTCCTGGGAACGGTCTTCATGATCTTTACGCTGATCATCGCGGTTCCCTCGGCGATCAAGGCATTCAACTATATCGCAACGCTCTGGAAAGGAAATATCCATTTCACGCCGGGGATGCTCTTTGCGATCGGTTTGGTTTCCTTCTTTATCACGGGAGGGATCACCGGGATCTTCTTGGGGAATGCTGCCCTCGATATTCCGCTGCACGACACCTATTTCGTAACGGCTCACTTCCACTTGGTTATGGGTAGCTCTGCGGCCTTTGGATTATTTGCTGGCGTATATCACTGGTTCCCGAAAATGTTCGGTCGGATGATGAACCATCGTCTGGGATACCTTCACTTCTGGGGAACATTCCTTTCCCTCTACCTGGTATTCTTCCCCATGCACTTCATGGGATTGGGCGGAGTGGC
>JBCCCJ010000316.1:0-6424 GCA_039033615.1 Bacteroidota bacterium | reverse complement strand
TTGCTCGGGATTGATCCAAGGAATCTCGGCATTGGTCATCGGCACCAGCGGATCTTCATAGGCCAGACTGAAGCGCATGGTGTAGGCTTCGAACCAATTGCTCTTTCCTTCTCCCTGGTACACAAACGGAAACATGCCAGCGTCTCCCAATAAGTCTCCCGCCACTCGATTCTGGATGCGCTGCGCTTCTTCAGGAGTGGGAGTTTGTGGGCCATACTCGGATGATTCTGCCTGGGTAGCATCTGAGCTGGTGGACGAATTGCAAGCCGTCAATCCGACAACAAACACAGGAACCCACAAGAACAGGAAGGAAAATTTCATAAGGTTTTATGCTTAAAACTGGTTTCAAGTTACGGAAAACAGCCATAGGGTAGGGGAGAATCGCTTGCTTTTCTTTGGAAATTCGCCCCTTAGACCAGAACAGTAGCAGTCTCCTTTTGTCGTATGTTTCTTTCAAATCGTATCTATGCGCTTCCTACTTCTTTCCATCCTCCTCCCTTGTTTGGCCTGTCAAACAACGCAGAAACTCCCCCCGTCCCGCCCCAATGTCTTGCTCATCATGGTCGATGATATGGGCGTAGGAGACCTGGGCAGAGAGGGAAATCCCTATACCCATACGCCCCACCTGGATCTACTGGCGCTGGAAAGTGTGAACTTTCGCAACTTCTATGTCTCCTCCGTTTGTGCGCCAACCCGGGCAAGTTTACTCACCGGGCGCTACCATCAGCGGACTGGCGTACGATCGGTGACCAATGGGTATGAAATGATGGTCCCTGATGAATGGACGCTCGCCGAATTTCTGCAACCCTTGGGGTATCGCTGCGGGATCTTTGGGAAATGGCACTTGGGCGAATACCATCCTAGCCTTCCAATGGCCCAGGGATTCGAGGAATTCATTGGGTTTCGCACGGGTCATACCGCGAATTATTGGAATGCCGCCCTGGAGCGAAATGGTCAGGTCTATCCAACCGCAGGCTATCTGACAGATGTCCTCACCGAAGAAGCAATGCGTTTCATGCAAGAGTCGGAGCAGCCGTTTTTCTGCTATTTACCCTATCAATCTCCCCACACCCCCCTCCAAATCGACAGCACCGCATGGCAGAAATTCAGGGATCAAGGACTCTCCGAAAAAGTCGCCCGCCTATATGCCATGGTCGAAAATGTGGACCACAACCTGGGGAGATTGCGAGAATTTTTGGCTTCGGAGGAACGCTACGCGAATACCATCTTGATTTTTTTGAGCGACAATGGCCCTGTCAGTGGCTGGCGCTTGCCTCAAGAACAACTCCGCTACAATGCAGGCCTGCGAGACCAAAAATTCAGTGTCTATGAAGGCGGCATTCGCACAGTCTCTTTCTGGTCATGGCCAGAAAAATGGCCCGCGCACGAAGTACAAGCAGTAGGAGCCCACATAGACCTTGTCCCCACCCTCGGACAAATCGTGGGTTTTGAAGCGAAAGAAGCTTATGCCTGGGATGGACGCAATCTGTTGCCAGAGTTAGAGGGCAAAGACTCCTTGTCAGAACCTCGCCCATTTTTTCAGAATTATGCCCTGGGAACCCTGCGCGAACCCGCCCCGCAACCAGGAGGGATATTCCGGCTCGGGAAATGGAAAATGGTGAACGGCACCGAACTCTATGACCTGCGACAAGATCCAGGCGAACAAACCAACCTCGCGGAAAGTGATCCAAACCGACTGGCCGAAATGAATCAAGCCTATTTGGACTGGTATCAGGACGTTCACAGAGTCCGAAACTTTGTGCTCACGCCCATCGAAGTAGGGCATGCGGCAGAGAATCCGGTTGCCTTGCGTCCGCACCACGGTCGAGTCATCGGAGGCGACCTGCACTTTTTGGGAAAGCGAGGCCTCGCAGGAGAGCGCATCGGTCGCCATCCCAATGGCGTCGATGGAGACTGGATCGGCCACTGGACCAGCGCCGAAGATCTCTTTCAAT
The DNA here is from genome assembly GCA_039033615.1 of Bacteroidota bacterium. Classification (GTDB taxonomy): domain Bacteria; phylum Bacteroidota; class Bacteroidia; order J057; family J057; genus JBCCCJ01. The sequence goes on along the minus strand of JBCCCJ010000316.1, from coordinate 4,469 downwards.
GGGAGGTAGAGATCGTAGAGCCTGGCACCTACGCAATCAGCCTCTTGGCTCGGGGCGAAACTAATAAGGCTGGAAAACTACAAGTACAGATCAAGGATCAGGTATTGTCTGCCACGTCTTTGCTATCTTCCTCCAACGAATGGCAACCGCTTGAACTGGGAACGATCGAACTAGCAGTCGGTTCTCAAAGCATTGCCCTATCTTGTCTGGAAGCGCAAATTCCCGATCTTGCCATCCATTCTCTTTCCCTTCATCGCCTGAACTGACTTTCATGAAACCTTTTTCGCTTTCCCTCTGGTGTGTGCTCGCTGTACTTCTCTCCTGTCAACCGCCTGCACCTGCCGAATCCCTTGCTCCGCCCAACATCATTTGGCTGGTCGCCGAAGACATCAGCCCTGCCCTGGGCGCATATGGAGATGCTCTCGCCAAAACGCCCAATCTGGACCGCCTTGCTGAACAAAGCGTCATCTTTGACCAAGCCTATGCCACGGCTCCCATCTGCGCGCCTGCTCGGACTTGCCTGATCACGGGCCTATATGCAACCTCGCTTGGTTCCCAACATCTTCGGTGTGAAATCACCCTGCCTGAGGAGGTACAGCCATTTCCCTACTACTTACAAGAAGCTGGCTACTACGTTACCAACCGGAACAAAACCGATTACAATTTTTCCCCGGACGGCATTTGGGATCACTGGTCTGGCAGCTATGCCCCTTGGCGAAATCGCGAGGGAGACCAGCCTTTTTTCAGCTTCATCAATGTAGATCCGACCCACGAAGGCATGGCCAACCGTTCGGAACGCCTGCAGCCAGTCATCGCAGACTTACCGCCCGAACTTCGGCAGAATCCCGATGATATGACCGTTCCTCCCTTTTATCCAGATACGCCAGAATCGAGGGAAGTATGGGCCAATTACTACGAACTCATTTCTGTAATGGATCAAAACGTGGGCAACCTCCTCGATTCGTTGGAAGCAGATGGTCTCATGGACGAAACCATCATCTTATTTTTGGGAGACCACGGCTTTGGGATGCCCCGCTTCAAGCGCTGGCTGTATCGAACTGGCTTGCAGGTACCCATGATCGCCTACGTGCCGGAGGCATATCGAGAAGCGTTTGGTCTGGAAGCTGGCAGTCATAGCGATCGTCTGGTCAGTTTTGTGGACATGGCCCCCACGGCCCTGCACTTGGCAGGGGTGGAGATTCCAGCGACCATGGAAGGACAGCCGTTTCTGGGAAATAACCTGCCTGTGAAACGAGATTATGTGTTTGCGGCCAGAGACCGGGCGGATGATATGTACGAAATGTCTCGGGCGGTGTTGGATGATCGTTATCTCTACGTTCGCAACTATCTCCCTCATTACGCCTATATGCAGCCGGGATTCATTTATTCAGATGTAAAAAGGGGCTTTCGGATCCTCCGGGCGCTGCATGAATCCGGGGAAGGCAATGCGGCCCAGGAATCTTTGTGGCAGACCAAGCCCGCCGAGGAATTGTATGACTTGGAAAATGATCCTTGGGAACTGAACAATCTGGCCGATGACCCTGCGTATGCTGATAAAAAAGACCTTCTCCGCACGCAACTCCATCAATGGATGTTATCCACCCACGATTTAGGTTTGTTGCCAGAAGCAGAATACCTGATCCGGTCGGCAGACAGTTCCCCCTATGCCTATGCACGCACGGATGCGGACTACGCAGTCGGAGAGCTGCTGGCAGCGGCAGAAATGGTTGGGATAGACGAGGAAACCGAGCTTCTTCCTTTGTTGGAATCGGAAGATAGTGGGGTCCGGTTTTGGGGAGTGATCGGGATGATGCAGTTGGAAGCATGGTCTGCTTCAGGTAAGCAGGCGTTGACCGAATTGCTACGAGACGCTTCCCCCTCCGTGCAAATTCAAGCCGCCGAAGCGCTCCTCAGTCGAGGAAATTCCCCACAAGCCGTCGAGGTATTGGGTACCTGGATGCAGGACGAACGGCACTGGCTGGCCTTGCAAGCTGCGAGGAGTGCGCTCTTGGTGGGGGAAGTCACCCGCCCCTTGATTCCTACCATGTATGCAGTCCATGAAAGTTTGTTGGCGGAACCTGGGGGGCGTTTGCGCTACCTGGATTTCAATTTTGCGGCATTCACCGCCTGGTCGCTCGAATGGGCCTTGCAAGAACTGGGCGAAGACGTGACCGTGAATGGCGCTTGATCCCAAAATTTCCGTAGATTCTCTCTCGCTTTTTATCTTCCTGACCTATGAACCGATCCATCCACTTCTTCCTATTTCTGGCCCTTCTGGGTGCCACGGCTTGTCAGCCACCCGCCTCTTCCTCCCAAACAGATGAGCCTTCCGCAGCAACCACAAGCCCTTCAGAGCGGATGCGAATCATCCTCGACACCGACGCCAACAACGAACTAGACGATCAACACGCCATTGCTTATTTGTTGTTCAATGCAGATGTTTTCGAGACAGAAGGCGTCACCGTCAACCGCACCCGCAATGGGGGCATGGTGGATGGGCACTTGGCTGAGGCCGAGCGGGTGATCCGCTTATGTGATCAGTTCGGAGACTTTCCTTTATTGGCGGGGGCGAATGGTTCCTTCGAAGAAATTGCTCCGAGCCTAGATCAAGCGGATTTTGACGGACACGAAGCCGTGAACTTCATCATCGAGCGGGCCAAAGCGGAATCCGATCAGCCCCTGATCCTGGTTCCCATCGGCAAACTCACCAACATCGCCCTGGCTTTGGCAAAAGCCCCAGAAATCATCCCCAACATCCGCATCGTTTGGCTGGGTTCCAACTATCCCGAACCAGGAGAATACAACCAAGACAACGATACCTCTGCCATGAGCTATTTGCTGAACCTGGAATTAAACAGTCCCCTGGAAATGGTCACGGTTCGCTATGGCAAACCTTCGGGCAGTGATGCCGTTCGCGCCACGCCTGATGACATCGAAACTCGCATGGCGGGGGCAGGACCTCGGGTAGAGCCAGCAGTTGTTGGGAGACATGGCAACGCCCATCATCACTTTGGGGATTATGCCTTGCGGCTGTTTCAGGAAATTGAGCTGCATGGAGATCCCCCTTCCCGGGCACTGTTCGACGTGGTAGCCCTGGCCATATTGAAACATCCCGATTGGGGCGAAAAAAATATCATCCCAGCTCCTCGACTGGTTGAAAATGAGTGGCAGGAACAGCCAGAGAATCCCATCTCCTTATTGGTGTGGGAAAACTTTGACAGTCCCGCCATCCTAGAAGACTTTTATCAGAGCATGCAACCCCCTTCTCCCGCACCATGAGAGGCTTGTCATTCCTTTGGTTCGGCGGCTTACTGCTCAGTCTCCTGACCTGCCAATCGGTTTCAGAATCTTCGCCTCCCCCCTCTCGTCCCAACATCCTCTTTTTGATGGGGGACGATCATACCAATGCCGCGATCAGCGCCTATGGAGGCATTCTGGCCGAGTATGCGCAGACCACCAACATTGATCGTCTCGCAGCCGAGGGAATGCGGTTCGATCAGTGCTTCAACGTCAATGCCATTTGCTCGCCCAGCCGAGCGACCATTCTCACCGGTAAATACAGTCACAAAAACGGGGTCTTCTGCCTCAATCAACGCTTTGACTCTACCCAAACCACCTCGGCTACCCTCTTGCAAGAGGCTGGCTATCAAACGGCGGTCTTTGGGAAATGGCACCTCAAATCCACGCCTGTTGGCTTTGATGAGTACAAGGTCCTGAAAAAACAAGGTCGCTATCAAGATCCACAATTTGTTGAGAAAGGGCAGGACAGCCTCGTTACCCGAGCGGGTTGGTCCACCGATGTGATCGCGGATTTGGCGATAGCATTTCTGAAGGAACGGCAAGTGGACAAGCCCTTTTTTGTGATGACTCATTTCAAGGCCACTCACGATCCCTGGGCTTCTCGCCCACCTTACGATACCCTCTTCCAGAACATGGACCTACCAGAGCCGCCCAATCTCTACGACGAATATGAGAATCGCTCCGAAGCGGCTCTGCGAACCACCCTCAAATTAGAGATGATCAATCAGGGGACTTTCCCGCACGATCGGATCGCAGGGGCCGATTGGCGCACCCAACGGGGCCATATTTACCAGCAATACATCAAGGATTTTCTCCGCTGTGGGCGGGTGCTAGACGAAAACATCGGGCGCATCCTGGATTTTCTGGAAGCAGAAGGGCTGGCTGACAATACCATCGTCATCTACACGGCAGATCAGGGACACTTTTTGGGAGAACACGGATTTTTCAGCAAGCGATTCATGTATGAAGAAGCCATGCGGATGCCCTTGATCGTACGACATCCAGGGCAGATTGCAGCGGGTTCTGTGAACGATGATCTTGTGACCAATGTCGATTTTGCACCGACCATTGCCGACCTGGCAGGGCTCAACGTTCCGACAGAGATGCAAGGAGACAGTTTGGCTCCTTTGTTGAAAGGAAGTACCCCTACGAATTGGAGAACCTCCATC
>JBCCCJ010000315.1:0-6441 GCA_039033615.1 Bacteroidota bacterium | reverse complement strand
AGAGCCTTACAACAAGAATTGTTGCATAGGGTAGGTCAAGTCCAAAAGACATCCTTAAATATGAACAAAAATTGCGTAATCCAGCAGATTTTTTCCAGATGCGGCTACCGGACCGAGGTTGTACATTGAGAACATGAATTTTAGGGGTCAATTTGGAAATGTAAATTCTCATTGTCTATTTTATCCCTCATTACTTTCTTGGAAGAAGTACTAAAACAACGCCTATCGGAAATATGCTACGCAGATTCATCATTCTAGCAAGCTTATTGGCAGGTATCCTCTCAACTGTTTGGGCTCAAGACGGAAAATTATCCGGAAAGGTTCTCGACAAAGATGGTGCACCACTTGGCTTTACGACCGTAGTTGTATATCAGGGAGACCTGGTCAAACACGGTACACAAACTGCTGAAGACGGCACCTTCAGTATTCAGCCTGTGCTCCCCGGTACCTACCGGGTCGAAGCTCGCTATTTAGGAACCAACAAAAGTGTGGATGGAGTAACCGTCCTGACAAATCAAACTCGTCAGGTCACGATCACCTTCCAGACGGATGTAACCACTACGCTTGACGAAGTGGTCATTTATGAAGACAAGCCCTTCGAAAAGACCCCGATTGTGGGAACTACGCTCACCGGCACGGATGTGACCAACGCCGCTACCCGGAACATCCAGTCCTTGGCGTCTTTGACACCAGGGGTGTATCAAGGAGATGAAGGGGAAAACATCAGCATTCGTGGATCGCGTAGCACTGCTACCGTTTATTACATTGATGGGGTGAAAGTGCGGGGTCAGAGTGCATTGCCTCAGGCCTCGATTGCCCAGCTTCAAGTCATCACTGGGGGCACGCCTGCAGAGTTTGGAGACTTTACCGGGGGGGTCGTAAACATCACTACTGCCAACCCTTCTCCCTTCTTTTCTGGAGGGATTGAGGCGGTCACCAGTGAGTATCTCGACAATTTTGGGCACAATCTAGGAGCGTTCTCCTTGAGCGGGCCGATCATTACCAAAACCCGTTACTTAGAGGACACCCAAACAGAATTTAAATCATCTCTGTTGGGATTCTTCGTCAACGGAGAGGTTGAGTACAACCGCGATCAAGATCCCGCTGCGCTGGGGATCTTTCAATTGAGAGATGGCTTGCTAGACGACCTGCAGGCTACGCCAGTTCAAATATCCGAAGATGGCCTGTCTTTTCGGAGCCGTGCGAACTTCATCACCAAGGATGACTTCGAAAACATCCCTACTAAGGTGAACAATGAAAGCCTTCGGATGAGAGGATTGGCTCGTTTGGATTTTCAGCCAACTGACAACATCCTCGTGAAAGTAGGGGGAAACGTCGAATGGATTGAGCAAGACAACTGGGGCATTGGAAATATGTTGTTTTCTCCAGAGAACTACAACGTATTCCAGGGAGCTTATTATCGTGGCTTTGCACGATTCCAGCAGTCCTTTCAGGGCGGTAAGAACTCTGCGATCCGGAACTTGTTCTATTCTATCCAGGCTGACTACTCTTTGTATCAGCGTCGGTTCCAACATGAAATCCACCAGGACAATTATTTCGACTACGGCTACGTAGGGAAATTTGATTTCGACATCGTTCCGGTGTACCAGTTTGTGCGGGATCCGAACAGCGAAGTTAGCTCAGGAGATTACTGGCAGACGGTAGGATATGCACAGGACAATCTGCGTTTTGATCCTACCGACAGCAGAAACCCTTTGCTTTCCAACTACAATACCGCTATTCTTGATCATGTAGAGCAAAACGGGATTGCCAACCTGGGATTTGGTACGTCCAATGATGCGACCGTATTCAATTTGGCAAACCCCTTGGACTTGGCTTTCCGCCAGGGCATTCGGAATGGGAGTGGGCCTGGCTCCATCTATTCTATCTTTTCTGGACTTGGCGCCCGCAGAGGAACCTACCAGAAGTTTGACTTCGAACAGTTCCGCCTTTCTGGGCAAGCGACTGCGGAGATCAAAGGCCACAACATCAAAGCTGGATTCGAATTTGAGCAGCGAATTGAACGTAGCTACTTCCTGAACTCCAGCTTCTTGTGGACCATGATGCGTCGCTATGCAAACTTCCACCTTGCCAACCTAGACGATGATCCTGATAGCTGGTTGTATAACTCAAACGTAGGTGGCGAATGGAATGATACCATCTCTATTCCCCTGAAATACGTAGCAGCGGACCAGAAATTCTTTGACCAGCAGCTTCGTAGCAAGTTGGGTTTGCCCATCGACGGTACCGACTTCGTGAACATCGACGCCTTGGCTCCAGATTTCTTCTCTCTGGATATGTTCAACGCGGACGAATTGCTTGATAATGGGCTAGGAGCTGTTTCTTACTATGGATACGACTTCAAAGGCAACCGTTCTGATGCAGTAGCGCCGGAGCGTTTCTTCTCTGACAAAGACAATCGTCCAGAGAATCCATTTTCTCCGACGTATATCTCGGCCTTCATCCAGGATAAGTTCGAACTTGAAGACATCATTTTCAACGTTGGGGTGCGGGTTGACCGCTTTGATGCCAACCAACAGGTATTGAGAGATCCTTACAGTTTGTATCCAACTTTCACCGCTGGTGAATTGGCGACAGGGCAAGCAGGAATTCCTTCCTTTGACCTGCCCGCAGGGATCGGTTCGGACTTTGTTCCCTATGTAGATGATCCCGTCAGCTTTACCGAAATCCTCGGATATCGGAATGGCGAAGTTTGGTATGACGCAAATGGTACCCCCATTTCTTCTGCTGAATTGGCGCGTCGCTCTGGTGGACGAGTGCTGCCAGCGATCACCCAGGATTCTGTGAGCATCGCTTCTTTTGAAGACTACCAGCCACAGACTACCGTGATGCCACGGGTATCTTTCTCTTTCCCGATTTCAGATGTGGCGTTGTTCTTCGCTCACTATGATGTATTGGCTCAGCGTCCTGGGCAGTTGTTATCTACGCAGAGTTCTCTGCTAGCCGGTCAGATTTCTGACTACGCTTTCTTGGAGAATCGCCCCACTGCTACCGTAGTGAATCCCAACCTGAAGCCTGAAATCACCATTGATTACGAAGCTGGTTTCAAACAACGGATTGGAGAGCGGGTTGCAATGACCATGTCAGCCTTTTATCGGGAGCAGCGGAACATGATTCGTTTCCGCCGATTTGCCAATGCCTATCCATTTTCTTACGATACCTACGACAACTTAGACTTTGGTACCGTAAAAGGATTCTCCTTTGCCTTGGATATGCGCCGGACTCGGAATGTGCAGCTGAGAGGTTCTTACACCTTGCAGTTTGCAGATGCGACGGGTTCTGATTTCAACTCCGCACGTGCGGTAGTGAACTTCTTGGAAGGGGTAGGAGTATTGCGGACCACTTTGCCGATCAACACGGATCAACGTCACCGAATCGCCGGTACGGTGGATTATCGTTTCTCTGATCGTAGCCCTGGACCAAGTTTGAAAATGGGAGACAAGACGATTTTCCCGCTCAAGAACTTTGGTGCGAACGCGACCGTCTATCTGGGTTCTGGAACGCCATTTACCAAGAACTCGGTTGCGATTCCTTCTGTTGCTTCTGGGGTGAATCTCGTGAATCAGATCGAAGGTACGCCTAATGGTGCGCGTCTTCCATGGCAGTATCGAATCGACGTGCGACTCGACAAATCCTTCGTATTTGGCGGCAAAGTCAAAGCCGATGGTAGCAAGAGCCGGATATATGACTTGGTGGTGTACCTACAGACGCTTAACGTGTTGAATACCCTGAATATCCGTTCTGTATATCGCTTCACTGGACTGCCTGATGATGATGGTTTCTTGTCTAGCGATAGTGGAAACCAGGTAATTCTGAGTCAGATTGATCCTACTGCTTATGTAGATCAGTACAGCGCTCGGGTATCTAACCCCAATAACTTCACTATCCCTCGCCGGATCCGTTTGGGCCTTAACTTCAACTTCTAGGCAAACAACATAATTTTCCATGATGAAACGCATTATCAGCATAGGGTTTCTCCTGGCTTTGATGGCCTGGGTAGACGGGATGGCCAAAGCCCCTACTGGAGTTACCCGAAAAAGTGTCAATGGCTACCGGGTATCCAGCGACTGCTTGCCTCCTAGTGCAAGTGCCCAGTTGGATGTCAATAATATTCGAACCCTTCTCCACAATGGAGGAGATATGTGGTGGGATCTCGTGGGAGACCCACGGTATGAAGTGCCCAAAGGAAGTAACCGTCACTCCATGTTCGCCAGTTCTCTCTGGATTGGTGGCTTGGATGAATCGGGACAGCTTCGAGTGGCGGCTCAAACGTATCGTCAGTCTGGCATCGACTACTGGCCTGGTCCCCTGACCGGAGGACCTACCGGAGGAGAAGCATCGACCAATGCCGCTACTTGTGAGCGCTTTGACAAGATGTTCAAAATCAACAAAACGGAAATTGATGCCTTCCGCGCGGATTGGGCAGATGGTGTCCTCGATAATCCTGAGAACTATCCCAACGTCATGAACTGGCCCGCCTTGGGTTCTGAGACTGCGTTGGATCGGGATGCCGACGATTTCCTATTGGAGGCCTTCCGGGCCGATGGGTCTATCCTGTACGCAGCTCCCTTCCAGAATGTAGATGACGATCCGTTTTCTTACAATCCAGAAGGCGGAGACTTTCCCCTGATTGATGGTGATCAGGCCATCTGGTGGATTGTCAATGACAAAGGAAACGTCCACACAGAAACTGGTGGACAGCCAATTGGGGTAGAAATTCACATGCTTGCTTTTGCCTTCACTACGGCAAACGCGGTCAATGACATGACTTTCTACAAGCAGACAGTCGTCAACCGATCCAGCCAAGCCTTGAACCAGACCTTTATGGGACAGTGGGTTGATTCAGATGTAGGAAAATTCAACGATGATTACGTTGGCTGTGATACGCTGCGTGGGTTGGGGTATTCCTATAACGCGGACAACGACGATGATGGACCAGCAGGATATGGATTGAATCCTCCCGCAATTGGGGTGGACTTCTTCCAGGGACCGCTTGCTGACCCGAATGATGGCATTGATAATGACAAAGATGGCACCATTGATGAGGACAAAGAAACCATCATCATGTCCAAGTTTGTCTATTACAACAATGACTTTACCTTGATTGGTAATCCTGAAGTAGCGCAGCACTTCTACGGATATTTGACTGGATTCTGGAAAGATGGAACCCCGATTGTAGACAACTTCACCAATGGAGGGGATGGCAACGGATATGGAGCCAACAGTCCCGGACCAGTTACGAACTATATGTTCCCTGGAGATGCTTGTACTCGTTCTGGATGGACAGAAGACAACGCAGATAACCCACGGAATGAGGACCGTCGCTTCTTGCAGAGTGCAGGACCATTTACCCTACAACCAGGTGCGGTCAATGAAATCATCACCGGAGTTGTGTGGGCCCGTGGCTTTTACAATGATCAATTCGGTTCTGTCTGTGAGATGTTCGCAGCCGATGATATCGCTCAGATTTTGTTTGACAACGGATTCCAGTTGCTGGCTGGGCCAGATGCCCCAGAGTTGACGATTTCTGAGTATGATCAGGAATTATTGATCAACTGGGATTACCCGGAGGCGCTCCGGACCGTTCGGAACAACTTCAACGAATCCTACAGTCAGGCCGATCCGGTACTGCTGGCGAGTAATGCGACCGATCCGATCTTTGACTTTCAGGGCTACATCGTATATCAGTTGACAGACGCGACAGTTGGACCGAATGAACTGAACGATCCTGACCGTGCCCGAATCATCGCTCAGTGCGACATTCAGGATGGGGTAGGAACCATCGTCAACCGGGTAGAGCAACAGGTAGAAGGCTTGAGTGAGCCGATCATCGTTGATGAAGTCATGGTCGAAGGAAGGGATGAAGGCATTTTTCATTCTATCCAAATCGACCGGGATCTATTTGCGCAGGGAGAAAATACCCGCCTGAAAAACTATACCACGTACTACTACGGGGTCATTGCATACGCTTACAACGATACCTCCGCAGATGGGCGTAAGTTTGTACCAGGCAACCGCTTTTATTCGGTCGTCTCTGGTCTTCCCCACCCGGAAGAAATCGAACGTGGTGGAACGACCATTGCCAGTACGTATGGAGACGGGATTTCGATCACGCAAGTCGATGGAATTGGCAACGGAGGAAACTTTGTGCGCCTTACTCCAGAAACGGAGGATGCCATCTTGGATGCTTCCAGCAACTCTGTGAGTGATATTGGCTACCAAGCAGGTGCCGGACCGATCGAAGTGAAGATTACCGACCCGAAATTCGTTCAAGAGAAATATTATCGCCTGGAAGTTACCGGAGAAGAGTTTGTAGAACTGGTAACCATTTCAGAAGATTCGATTTCTGGAGAGCAGGTGGTAGATTCCATCTTCGCAGAGTGGATTCTGTATGAGTCCAATAGTGAGAATAGCGGTTTT
>JBCCCJ010000314.1:0-6444 GCA_039033615.1 Bacteroidota bacterium | reverse complement strand
TTCACAATTTCTCCAACTTGAATGAAACCAATTCTTCCGCATTGGCCTATTCAGGGGCTAGAGTGAGGGTATTTTTTGGGTCCACGGAAATTGCTGACATCCCAGTGCCTAGTGATCCCGGTACCTTGTGGACGGTGTTTGAAATGGACGATCTGAATTTTACCCTGATCAATGAAATGTCCTACGAATCCGACTACTCAGGAATTCGCTCAGGAAGTTCTGATGCCCACTTACTTCAACGCTTGCCCGAGAAAAATCAATAAGGAATTTCTTCTAACTCTGCTAACTTTTTGATCCTTTGGGAATTCCCAGAGGATCAAAAAGTTTGCCGAATCGGCTTATTCCCCATGATGCCCTCGATTTGCTCCATCACATCTGACGTGAGCTTAGGAACGGCCTCCAGGCATTTCAAATTATCCTCTAACTGAGACAATTTGGAAGCACCTAGAATCATGGTGCTGACGTTTGGATTTTTGATGCACCAGGCCAGAGCCAAATGAGGCATGCTGATGCCGATTTCGCCTGCCAGAGCGGTCAGTGCCCGAACCTTATCCAAGCGACCTTCCTGAAAAATGGCGTCTTTCAACCACGCCATGTTCGGCAGGGAAAAACGAGTACCTTCTGGGGTTTCGTCATTGTATTTTCCTGTCAGCAAGCCCGAAAGCAAGGGAGACCAGATCGTGGTGCCCAAGCCCCGATCATACAAACTCAAATAATCCAATTCGACCTTGTCCCGCACAAACAGATTGTACTGAGGCTGTTCCATCGTAGGCGGAATCAGGTTGTTCTCCCGCGCCACCAAATGGGCTTCCATGATTCGTTCCGCTGGCCATTCCGAAGTCCCCCAATACAGAATTTCGCCCTGCTGAATCAGGTGATTCATCGCAAACACGGTTTCCTCTACTGGCGTATTGTAGTCAGGGCGGTGGCAGAAGAATAGATCAAGGTATTCCACCTGTAGCCGTTTTAAAGCTGCATGGCAGGCGTCCATAATGTGCTTACGGCTTAGGCCTTTTTGATTAGGCAAACTGCCGCCCCAGAATACCTTGCTAGACAGCACGTAGGTATCCCGCGCCCAGCCCAATTTCTGCAAAAGTTCTCCCATCACCCGCTCGGATTCCCCCGCAGCATAGGCCTCTGCATTGTCAAAGAAATTGACACCGCTATCATACGCGAGCTTCATCATGTCTTCCGCACCGCCGTCTTTGACTTGATTGCCAAACGTGAGCCAGGAGCCAAAAGAAAGCACACTTACTTGCAAGCCGGATTTGCCGAGGTATCTGTATTCCATAGGGATTGGTTGATTAGGGAACTAGGGAATTGGTGAAATGGTTGTAGCGTGAGTCTTCCAGGCCGCGTAATGATTCGAATGGAGAACATCTTCTGACAACCTGGTGGTCTGACAGCATCGCGATCTGACATCTGCCCTTTCCATCTAAAAGCTCTCTCCGGTTTGGTACAACATAAAGGCCCATTTGTCGGCTTGCTCGTCCAGGATTTTGGCGATGGGCTTTCCTGCACCGTGTCCGGCTTGGGTTTCTACCCGAATGAGGACGGGATTGGTGCCCGTATGGGCTTTCTGGAGGGTGGCGGCAAATTTGAACGAGTGGGCAGGAACCACTCGGTCGTCATGGTCGGCGGTGGTAACCAAGGTGGAGGGGTATGTTACGCCTTCCTTCAGGTTATGAAGCGGAGAATAGGCGTAGAGGTAGTCAAATTCCTCTTTGGAATTCTCTGCATTGCCGTATTCAGGCACCCAGCCCCAGCCAACCGTGAATTTGTGGTAGCGGAGCATGTCCATCACCCCTACCGCAGGGAAGGCGGCGGCAAATAAATCTGGTCGCTGGGTCATGCAAGCCCCAACTAACAAGCCTCCATTGGAACCTCCGCCTATGGCGAGCTTTTCGGAAGAAGTATATCCCTCTGCAATCAGATACTCTGCCGCAGCAATGAAGTCATCAAAGACGTTCTGCTTCTTTTCCAGCATGCCAGCTTGATGCCAAGTTTCTCCGTATTCGCCTCCGCCCCGTAAGTTGACCACCACGAAGACCCCGCCAGCTTCTAGCAAAGGAATGATCGTTGTGGTGAAGTTGGGGTTCATGCTGATGTTGAACCCCCCGTATCCGTAGAGGTAAGTCGGGTTGCTGCCATCCAAGGCTAGGCCCTTTTTGTGGACCACAAACATGCTCACGACGGTGCCGTCCTTGCTTGGGTACCGCAATTGCTTGGTTTCAAAATCCTCCGGATCAAAGGCGAGCGTAGGCTGAAAGTATTCTTCGCTGGTACCGCTTTCGATGTCGTATCGGTAGATGGTTGGGGGATAGGTATAGGAAGAAAAGCTGTAATAGATCTCCTTTTCGGTCTTCTTTACGCCACCAATGCCCGCCGCTCCAGGCGCAGGCAAGTCGAGTCCCTTTTGATTGCTTCCGTCATAGTCCATCTGATAGATTTTGGTGAAGGCATTTTCCAAATACACCGGAAATAATTTGCCTCCGCCCGTGCTCACATACTCCAGGATATGCTCCCTTTCTGGAATGATGTCCTCCCAATGCTCTGTCTCTACCTTGGCGGGATCTACCGAGACTAGGCGATAATTGGGAGCATCTACGTCAGTCAGAACCAGGAATTTGCCTTCGTGATGATCCAGAATGGAGTTTTTGTTGGTAAAGCCAGTGAACAAAGGTTGAAACCCCCCGGCTTTGGTATCAGCAGGCTTGAACCACGTCTCAAACCCATCTGTACCCGAACTCTTGATCATGACTAGATATGCTTTGTCCTCAGTCAAATAGGTACGGTGGTACATATTGGGCTGCTCGGTATCTTCATAAATCAATAGGTCATCCGCCTGCTCGGTCCCCAATTCGTGATAATAAACCCGTTGGTATTCACTGGCTCCGCTGAATTCTGTGCCTTCCTCTGGTTTGGGGTACGCACTATAAAAGAAGCCATTTCCGAGCCAGGAAGTACCAGAGAACTTGACCCACGTGAGTACGTCCGGCAATTCTTTTCTAGTCGCAATTTCGATCACACGAATTTCTGTCCAATCAGAGCCTGCTTCTGAACGCGCATAAGCAATGTAGCGGTCATCTTGAGAAGCCCCCAACAAACTGATGGAGACAATCCCTTCTTTGGATAAGGCATTTGGATCGATGAAGACTTCTGGCTCTTTCCCTTTTTCTTGGATGAAAATGACCGACTGATTCTGAAGGCCGTCATTCTTGGAGAAGAAGACATACTCTCCTACCTTTCTGGGAGAACTGATCCGCTCATAATTGAAGAGTGCTTGAAAGCGATCTCTGAGGGCGTCCCGAAAAGGAATTTGTTTCAGATAGTCGAAGGTTACTTCGTTTTGAGCCTTCACCCAATCTTCTGTTTCAGCAGAACGATCATCTTCCAGCCAGCGATAAGGGTCAGCAACAGCGGTACCAAAGTAGTCATCTACCTGATCTACTTGCTTGGTGGTGGGATATGGTTTCATGTTAGCGGTTGGAGTCGAAGGAGTACAGCCTCCAGCCAAGAGGATCAGGAGGGATACAAAGGTATACAAACGGAGCATGGGAAAGAGATTGCTTAGAGGAAGAATTACTTCACAATATAGAGTTTGTTTTCGTGTTGTTGAACCATGACTGCGTCTGCGGCTTCGCGGAGGTCCATGGGAGAGAAGTGAATCATGGTATAGAGTTTCAGCTCCATCCGAATTTCTACTTTAAACTTGTCCAATAGCAGGGATTCAAACGCTCCGATGGCACTTTTGTTTTCGTCCACGCAGAGCATCAGGCTAATGGCAGAATTCTGGACCAAGTTGACCTTGAGGCCTGATTTGTAGATATGATCAAAGATTTCTTCCATCAACAACTCCTCCATAAAGGAAAAATCCTTGGGCTTGATTTGAAGAAAGGCTTGGTTCTTTTTGACGATATAGGAAGTGATTTTTTCTGGATTGGTTTCGGTGCCAATGGTGGTACCAGTTTCTTTCAGATCCAGGAAACACTTGACGTGGAGGGGAATCTTGCGGTTGAAGATGGGCTTGATGGTCTTGGGATGAATGACGCTTGCGCCATAAAAGGTCATTTCTACCGCTTCCTCATAGGAGAGCTTGTCGATTTTGACCGTATGCTCCCGGATGCGGGGATCGCCATTGAGAATTCCCGGTACGTCTTTCCAAACGGTCAGGCTGTCTGCTCCCAGGCAATAGGCAAAAATAGATCCGGTATAGTCAGAGCCTTCCCGCCCGAGGGTGGTGGTTTTGCCGCTCGTGGTAGAGCCGATGAATCCCTGGGTGATCAAGACTTTTCCTGGGACCATTTTGGGCGAAATGACCTCTTGAATGTTGGTTTCGGTCAGGGACCAAATGACTCCGGCCTGTTTATAGTTTGCGTCTGTTTTTACCAATTCCCTGGCATCTACCCACTCCACATCCACTTCTAAATGGGCCAAGTAGGCCGCAACAATGGTGGTGGACAACAATTCCCCAAAGGAGACAATCCGATCGTAGGTACGGGGAGGAAACTCTTCTAGCAGCAAAATCCCCTGAACGATGCGTTCCATGTTGCGAAAGAAGCCATCTACCTGTTCCTTCACGGCAGCCTGCGAAGGGGCTGGAAACAAATCCTGAATCTGGCCGTGGTGAAATCGCTTGATCCGCTCGAATTGTTCCAAGGCCTCCGCTTCCTGGTTGTCCCTTGCCAAAAACGCCAAGTTTTCCAGGTGATTGGTGGTCTTGTCCATAGCTGAAATCACAATCAGAGACGCCTGACTGCGGTGAAGTTGGATGATGTTGGCGACATTGCGAATCGCCTCGGCATGTTTGACGGACGCGCCGCCGAATTTCATGACTTGCATAATTGTTACTGGCGAATTTGGGAACTAGGGAACTAGGGAACTAGGGAACTAGGGAATTGGGTGGATCAGAGAACTGGGTGGAGTAGGGAATGGGGGGAATTGGTAGGGGGGAATTGGTAGGGCTGAGCAAAAATGGTTGATGAGCTATGCATTGGCAGCATTGCGGTGGATAAACTGGAAAATCGGTGGATTGATCTCTGGAAAAGTGGGCAATTGGTTGCCGTCTGGCAAGGTCTCGCTTCTCGCCTCCTGCCTCCTGAATCTTCCCTACACCAACAAATGAAACAGCATCGGTTTATCATTGACCAACTCATAATTGATCTGATGGGTTTTCATCCGCTGGATCAAGGCTTCATAATCTGCCTCGCTTCGAACTTCCAAACCGACTAGGGCAGGTCCAGCCTCTCGGTTGTTGGTCTTGGTGTATTCAAAGTGGGTGATGTCGTCTGTTGGACCCAACACGTTGACCAGGAAATCTCGCAAAGCACCCGCTCGTTGAGGGAACCGGATGATGAAATAATGTTTCAGGCCATGGTACAACAACGCCCGCTCTTTGATCTCCTCCATGCGACGGATGTCGTTGTTGCCTCCGCTGATGATGCAGACCACTTGCTTGCCTCTGATTTGTTCCCGGTATTGATCCAATACGGCCACCGACAGGGCTCCCGCTGGTTCGACAATGATGGCCTCTTCGTCATACAATTCCAGAATGGTGCTGCACACCTTCCCTTCCGAAACCAAGGCAATTTCCTCTAAGGCCTCTTGGCAAATGGGAAAGGTATGTTGTCCCACTTGTTGCACCGCCGCTCCATCCACGAATTTGTTGATCTGAGCCAAATGGACAGGCTGATTTTGGCGAAAGGCTTCATACATGGCCGGAGCGCCATCGGGCTCTACGCCAATCAAGCGAGTCGGGGAACTCAGTCGTTTGAAATAACTTCCTACGCCTGCGCTTAACCCACCGCCACCTACCGGCATGAATACCCAATCAATCTCCGCTGGGCAATCTGCGAGAATTTCGATCCCTACGGTTCCTTGTCCTGCAATGATAGCAGGATCGTCAAACGGGTGAATGAAGATTTTGCCTTCTGCTTCGCACACTTGAACGGCAGTTTGGTAGGCATCATCAAAGGTGTCGCCACCGAGGATGACTTCTACTTGTTGCTGCCCAAATTGCTGAACCTTGCGGACCTTTTGATTGGGGGTGGTTTCCGGCATGAAGATTTTGCCGGGGATGCTTAAGGCATGGCAGGCATAGGCCACGCCTTGGGCATGATTGCCCGCGCTCGCACAGATGATCCCATTTGCCTGTTCTGATTCGGAGAGGAGACTCATCCGATGGTAGGCGCCGCGCAATTTATAGGAACGGACCACTTGCAGGTCTTCTCGCTTGAGCCAGACCTCACAATCATATTTGGCCGATAAATGCGCGTCCTTCAGCAGGGGGGTCCGGTGAATGACGGATTTGAGGCGTTGCTCCGCTTGCAGGATGGCTGCAAGCGGAAGCAAACGACTGTTTGTGGTGGTCATCAGTCTTGGCTAGGACGTAGCGAACGAACGGCGGCTCCGGCTTGCCACATTTCGGAAATATGGATTTCATAC
>JBCCCJ010000313.1:0-6448 GCA_039033615.1 Bacteroidota bacterium | reverse complement strand
CTTCAACGTCCCAAAACTCAATTTTATTGAGGTATTTCCCCCCGATTTTGATGGTGCCTTTTTCCCCGACAATGGTGATGGAACCTTCGTAGTTTTTGTTGTACACACAAGTGGTCCAAACCAGGCTCCCAATGGTGCCGGAGGAAAAATTCAGGATGGCACTTCCGGAGTCTTCGGTTTCGATGTTGTGGTTTTGGGTTTCCATATAGCCCTGCACATTCTCGATGTCTCCACACCACCAGATCAGCAGGTCAATGAAGTGGCTGGCTTGGGTGAACAGAGCTCCACCTTCCTCTTGAAGTTTGCCCCGCCAGGGAGAATCATCGTAATATCCCTGGTATCGATTCCAAAGAATGTCGCACTTGATCATGAAGATCTTACCCAATCGGCCTTGATCGATCGCTTCTTTGGCGAGCTTGACTGGCACATTGTGTCGATTCTGCTTGACCACCCACAATTTGACCTCATTTTTATAAGCTGCTTCGTTCATGCGGTTACAATCTGCGGTAGTGAGCGCCATCGGCTTCTCGACTAGCGCATGAAAGCCATGATTGCAGGCTTCTATGGCCATTGGGGCATGAAGTGCATGTGGCGTGACGACATCAATGACATCGGCCTCAATCTCCGCCAGCATGTCCTCATAGTTGGCGTAGACAGGCAAATTCCCATATAGCTCTGAGAGTACCTGAGCTCGTTCGACTTGCTTGTCGCACAGGGCAACCACCTCGGCTTCTGGATCGGCTTCCAACACCGCTAGGTGCCGTTTGCCGATGCTGCCACAGCCAACAAGTGCGAATTTGATGGGAGTTGTATTCATGACAGAATGGTATTTGGGTTTGAAAAAGAAAAAGGCGCAAACAAATGTTCTGGTGCGATAGAGGAAGCCTGAGCAGCATCTTGTAGAAAAGGATTTTCTCCCCAATCTAATCGGTTGGCAATTCCATCTGATAAGATGCGTTCCACATAATCTGAACAAGACTCCACATACAGGCTGAAATTCGACAGACCAAGTCGGGTTGCCTCATACAGGGTGGTTGAATAGATGCTGAGATGTAGATCACTAGCAGAAAATAAGTCGTATAGATCAGCCCGAGAAACGATGACTGACGCATGCCGTGCTAAGCTTGCATAAGTTCCTTCAGGATTGCCTGGATGCGGCTTTACGATGATCAGGCACTCAATTCCTTTGGTATGACAATCTTCTACCAACCATTCTACATAGTCAATGAATACCTGATAAAGGAGTTTTTGGGTCGAAACGAGAAGCACAGGAGCTTCCTTAGCCTGGTTGCGGATGCTTTCAATAAACGTTCTGTCCCGCTCTTTTTCGAATAGGTAATACCCACCTACTTTGATTTGTTCGGGGGAGTATTCGTTACCTTCCAACAACACGTTTCTCCAATATGGACCATATGTCCTGATCTCATCCGCGAATAAAGCTTTCGAAGCAACAGAAGATATGGGAGGGGGATAAACGTAAAAAATGTCTTCTGCAGCGATCAGCCCGTGTTGAAGTTCGATCGCTTTGATTCCGTTCCGTTTCAAGGCAAGGATCAACCCTTCTTTGTGATAGTGGCATATAAACACTGCCTCGCTAGGACAAACTTGATGGAATATCCAATTCCATACGCGGTATTGCTCCCAAAATAATTGAAGAGCACGCTTGATGTACTGAAATTCAAGGGGACTAAATTGGGTGTTAGAATGCCATTCTTTGAATTTTTGATTCAACGCAAGGTATAATGCTCTATCCTCTTGAGTGAAAGGGAGAAAGAAGGCATGACGAGCAAAAGAGCTAATCGTAAAATCATAGGAAAGCAACGGATCAATACCAGCTCGCTCTAATGCGAAAACTTGATCTTGAAGAGCTATTTGTTGAATCAGGCGGTGAAAGTATAAGGAGGTCCATTGGTTGGACTTAGTTTTGACACATCTTCCTGGATCTAAGAGTAAATACTTCCTGCCTTTATGGGGAAGGAAAAGTTCTTCTTGGAAGGGGGATCGAATGCCCCTGATTCTTGCCACCCAGCGATGAATCCGAGTGAAGATCAGAAGGATTATCCAGGGAAGTCCCCATTGGGTTGAAAAGGAGTGTTGTACTTTTAATCCGTCCTGGACAACCTTGAGTAAATTGAATTCCATACAGTCAAAAACTTGGGGGTTTTCGAATGCTACATAGAAGTCCTCCTGGAACTCTCGGAAACTTTTTTTTCGGGCTCCTTTACTCATCGTTAGGAAGTTGAGCAGGCGTACGGGAAGAGATTACTAAGGCTTGTTCTTGGAGAATTTTAATGATGGGGAGGTACTCCAAGGCTGCTTCCCCTCGCCAGTCGGCAATCTCGATCAGGTCTCTTTTCCCGTCAGCGAAACTGAGGAGGTGCAACATCTGGCGAGTACTCTTTTTTCGGTTGGGTTGACCGCCGATCTTGTGATATAGTCCACGTTTTCCGAGTTGAGGTTCGCAGAATGGCTGAGTATTAACATAATGATCATTCCACTCCAGGGTTTGAACAATATCAAAGTATACTTCTACACTGCGCCACAAGGCCTCGAAAGAGATGAAATCTTTGTTGTCCAGAGAAGTATGGTACTCTGGATACGTCTGGTACATGGACCGGGTAATGGACCCAACTGGCAAGTTGAAGCCGGGAGAGCAGTATTGGCGTTCATCGCTCCCACCCACGGCAAATTCGATCACCTGATGGCCTTCTGGCTGGTGTTTCAATACATGCTCTGCGGCTCGATCAGCAATGCTGGTCTGGTGTTTGGAGCGTTTGTATACAAATGGCGCATTGTTTCCGATACAGGTGATCACGTAGCCGGCCACGGTTTTTTCCTTCATATAAGTTCCGTGGTCGAACAGATAGTTGATCGCGCCTATCGTTTCGGGAATGAATACAAAGCGATAGGTATATTTTCGACGGGGAAGGGCCGCAATTTGCTGATAAAGAAAACTTTGTACCAAAGGGCCTGATAATTCATTGTTGGCCATGCTGGGGTGGCAGACATAGGTAGAGAACAAAATCTCTTCATCGGTTTCTCCAGGAAGAACCAAATCCCCATAAGTCATATGACCGGGCGCTAGGCTGCTGTCGATGAATACGGTATATTCTCCCTCCCGAGGTAGGGTTTCATATGCTTCATGCGATAGGCAAAACCCCCAATTTCGGTTGTAGTAAGAGGTGATATAGGGAATAGCGTTCGGAAGATGAGGCAAGGTAAATAAATGCTGATCCAATTCAGCAAAACTCATCTTGGCTTGAATGGGCACCGAATAATTGAGGAGGTGGAGGTTATTCTCTTTGAAATTGGCTACTTTCTTTCCATCCGGTTTCAACAGGTAGGCATCTCGGATGTTCCACTCAGGGGGTACCGTCCAATCGAAGACTTCTTTCCCGCTTGGGGCCTCATGAATTTCCATAGGAACCAATTCCTGAAGGATGGCCAAACTCTCCCGTACCCCGTCCCCGGTCAAGCTTCGGCAAATGGGCCACAGTCGGTCAAAATAAGATTCAAGTAGTTCAATCATACAATTGAGGCAGATTAATAGACTTTGGCGTCCAAAAACTTTTCATATTGGGTTCCCTGGAGAAAATCCCGAACTTCATTATGGTTTTCTATGATGCTTTCTAGCGGTCGGTCATTGATCTTTATGTGGTTGGTTTCTACTTGGTGGAAAGATTGATCCAAGAAATCAAACAAGCGCTTGAGTGTTTGTTGGTGATCCCGTGAGTTCTCTAGATCACGTTCATAAATGATCTCTTCGTAGGGGAACCCTTCTAAGTATTCGAGCGCTTTGATCTGGTTGATTCGACTGTTCTCTAATTTGGACAGCAGCCTTTCTTTGTCAACAACAATTGGTTGTCGTTTCAGTATTCCATCTTCTTTGGTATGTTGATATTGACGGTTGTTATCCTCTGCAACCATCTGTGAAATCGCATGGTAGAAATAGTTGTTTCGCTTCAGATAGATAATTTTCCATCCCCTCTCATGTAACAAGGTCAAAAAATTCCTAGGGGAATGATAACCTTGGTGTTTGTATAAATGATCAAATTTGAACTTAAAGCCATAACAAGTGTTGCGATGCCGGAATCTTCTCCCTAGCACAAAAGCTTCAACGAAAAATAAGTTCCGATCCCAGCTGCGATGGTCATTGCTGATGATTTCACCTTGACACAAGATGTCAGGATGGGAATCTAGCAAACTCTGCAAGAGAGTACTTCCAGTTCGTCCTTGGCCGACAATGACATAGGACGTTGGAAGACTCTTCGAGCTACTCCTTTGAGAGAGAAAAAACCAACCATAATCCCCGAATTGAGTGAAAAATGAAAGGCTGTTTCTCACACCTCTGATCCAACTCGCAGGGATGATTCGCTTCAGAAATGCCTTGAAGTTTGTTGAACTCATAGCGGATCAAGTCTTTTGTTGAATCATATTCCATTGCATCAAGGCATCCTCTGGGATATCCTGAGTAGCAACTTTTCCAACCACTTCTTTCAAATATTTTGGGCTGATCCCATGCGCAGGCCGCTTCCAGGTGAGATGACTCGCTTCGATGGTGGTTCCGGCAGGAATAGAGGAGGCTGCTACCAGAGATCGGCGGGCATTCTGGCGACTAATTTCTTCACTTTCCAGGGGCGCTTTGTCAAAAGAACCCAGCAGTTCAAATACCCCATCCATTTGGGAAAAGAAATGCTTCAGATCTTCCTTGTCCATGGCATGATAGTGATCATTGCCTGGTAGGGTCTTGTCATGAGTAAAGTGCTTCTCAATGATTCGAGCGCCCAGTAAGGTGGCAATCTTTAGCACCTCCATTTCTCCCGGTAATGTATGATCTGAGTACCCGGTAATCGCTTGAGGGTAGCGCCGCTTAATGTCAAGGATCATACCTAAGTGCGCATTCTGGTTTTCGGTGGGATAGTTCAATACGCAGTGCATCAGGCAGAGCGGATTGCCCTGAGCTTCGATCAACTCCACCGCTTGCTGAATCTCCCACAAATAGGAGGCACCAGTGGACAACAAGATAGGCTTACCAAACTTACATTGGTACTCAATGAAAGGAAGATTGCTCAGGTCAGAAGAAGAGATCTTATAGACCGGCATGAGATCATTGAGGAAATCCGCAGATTCCACATCAAAGGCCGTAGACATGAACTCGATGCCCGCTTTGTCGCAGTACACCTTTAATTCCTCATACTCCCCCTTCCAGAAACTGTCATATTTCTGAAATAGCTCAAATTGACTGGTGGTGGGCTCAGAATTGAGGTCCCAGTAGGAGGGACTATGCTTAGAGGCCAGCGTCTTGGCTTTATAGGATTGGAACTTGATGGCCTGAGCACCGCCTTCTGCCGCCTCATCAATCAATCGCTTGGCGAGTTCCATGGAGCCTTCGTGGTTCACTCCTGCTTCGGCAATGATATAGGGCCGACGGACAGCATGGCTGCTAGCCTGGTCGAATAATTCCACCAGAGGGGAGTGAGTGATCTGGCTGGTTTGATTGGTCATGAAAACAAGGTTTGAACGTAGGGAATGGAGAGGAAATGAAATTGGTTAATAGGAAGGTTTACCAAGCGGTCCAGCCTCCTTCTACCAAGAGATTGTGTCCGGTTACATAAGAAGAGGCATCGGAAAGCAGAAACACCAAGGCGGGAGCCACTTCATGGTTGTAGCTCAGCCGTTCCAATGGGGTGAAGCGAGCAAAGTTCTCTTCAAACTGTGCTTCATGATTGTTCCAAACGCCATGTGGGGTGATTTGATTGACGCGAATCCCTTTATTGGCCCAATAGGTAGCTAGGTACTGAGACAAGGCCTGCACGCCTCCTTTGGAAGCAGAATAGGCTGCCGGGCAACCCATGTTGGTACCTTTGTACAAGTTTTGGTTGGGCGCGACCACGCTGTAGGTCGAAGGGATGTTGACAATTGTCCCGCCTCCGTTGGCGACCATCCAATTGCCGATGATCTGGCAAGTCAGAAAGGTGCCTTTGAGATTGGTGTTCACAACGGCATCCCAGTTGTCTTCGGTATAGTCCTCAAACTTCTCGAAAAAGGAATGAGTCTTGTTCTGATGACCGTTGACCAGTCCATCGATTCTCCCATATTTGTCCAAAGCGGCCTGTTTCAGCGCTTCGACTGATGCTTTGTCTCCTACATCTACCGAAACGCCGAGCATTTCCCTTCCATGTTTCTCAGAGAGTAGGCTGGCTTTCGCTTCGGGTTCACTGGCGGGGATATCTGCCAGGACCACCTGCGCTCCGTATTGAGCACAGGCTTCTGCAAAAGCACGACCAATGAGACCGCAAGCGCCAGTAAGGATGATGACTTTGTTAGTCAGGTCAAACTTTTGCTTGAAGTCGATCTGATTGGGATCAGTTGTTCGTAAGGGTATCATTAAGTCAATCGTTTAAATCCAGCGTGACAAACGGGACCTTCCAGGTAGGTACCTGGGTGT